>JAEUJR010000561.1 GCA_016793585.1 Archangium sp. | reverse complement strand
TGACGCGGGCGGAGACTCGGGTACGTCGAGCCGTATCTTCGGCTCCATCGCGAGCTTCATGGGCAACACCGAGTACCGCGGGAAGATCGTCTGGTTCCTGCTGACGTGCCGGCCCGATCTGCTGCCCATCGACTTGAAGCGCCAGGGCCGCGCCGAAGAGCACCTCGCGTTGTTCTACCCGCAGACCGACGCCGAGCGGGACGAGCTGTTCAAGGCGATGCAGAAGAAGACGAAGGTGCAGGTCGACGTGCCCGACTTCTCGAAGCTCACCAACGGGCACCCGTTCTCTGGCGCCGACATCGAGGCGATTCTCATTCGGTCGAAGTTCAAGGCCGCGACCGACTCGCGCGATCAGGTGACGCCTGCCGACGTCGAGGCCGTGGTGAAGGACTTCGTGCCGCCCAGCTACCCGCTGGAGATCGAGCTGCAGAACCTGGTCGCGGTGCTGGAGTGCACGAGCCGCGAGCTGCTGCCCGAGAACTTCCAGAAGCTCGAGCGCGACGAGGTGACCCGCCGCATTCGAGAGCTCAAGGTGCTGCTCGAGGAGCGGTGAGGGCCTTCTGCCTGTGGGGTCTCCTCTCGGCGACCTCGGCCGCCGCCGGTTCCTTCGAGTGCACCTCCCAGGCTCTACGTGCACCTGAACTCGAACCGAGCTCCTTCGCTCGCCCTGGCAGTCGACTGGGCGCCGCTGAAGGGGCCGGGCAGGGCGTTGGTCACGCTCGGCGCCTCTGATGGAGGGCCGCCGGAGCTCGCGGGCACCTTCTCGGAGCGCTACGAGAAGCCCATTCCGACGCCTGAAGGAATGGCGTCAGCTGAGCGGCGACGGGTGCGGGTGGTGAGTGGCACCTTCGAGTGGGAGGCGACCGCCGCGTCGCAAGCCTCGTTGTCGTTCTCGATCACCGCCGCCAGCGCCGATGGGAAGCGGCGCGTCTCGGTGCAGTGCGCTGGCCACGAGCTCGCCTTTCAGCCGAGCCCGTGAGGTCGTTCAGCGAATGACCCACGCCTTCGGCACGAACGTCTTCGCGCGATCGGTGCGGTACTCGACCGAGAGCGTCGTCGGCTGCGCCTGGAGCTTTCCGGCCAGCGTCGGAATCACCTTCAGCTTGCCGGCCCACGTGTCGCCGCTCGCGACCTGCGGCAGGTGCAGCGTGATGGCGCCGTCTTCGGTCTCGTAGCGGGTGATGGTGCCGGCGGTGACGAGCGCGTCGAGCGACGGCGTGTCGTGCTGCACGCCCGCAGGCAGGCCCAGGCGCAGCTTCATCGCCGTGTTGCCGGGGTACGCGGCCGTCATCGAGAGCTCGGCGGCTTTGCCGACCGAGAGCGGCTCCGACAGCGTGGTCTCGAGCTCGAGGCCTGCTTCGCTCGACGGCTTCCACGGCACGTACGCGACGAGGCCGAGCGTGTAGCCGAGGCCGGGCACGGGAGGCTCCGCGGTGACGCTCCAGGCGTGTTCACCCGAGGAGCCTGCCGCTTCGGCCTCGAGCACCAACACGCTCTTGAGCGTCTCGGGCGTCAGCTCGCCGGTCGCGAGCACCTTGCCGTCGCGCGAGAGGGAGATCTTCACACCTGGCGGCACCTTGTCTTTGAAGATGGTGGTGATGGCGCGGAGCGCGAGCAGGTTCGTGCGGCCGTCGCCCCAGCCCATGAATGGATCGTACGCGCCGAGCAGCGTTGTGCCGAGGTCGGCCATCGGCGCTTTGGCGTCGCCGTCGAGCGCGAGCACGGCCAGCGCCGTCGCTTCGATGGAGGAGGGGACGAGCCCGTCGGCGCGCACCACGCCCGAGGGCACCGTGAGCGAGGCACCTTCGCTCCCCGACACGATGCCGGCGAGCACGATGGCCTTCAGCTTGTCGGCGACCGCTCCCGAGACCGCGCCAGAGGCGAGCGCCGCCGCGGCCGTGTACGGGTCATTGATGCGGCCGAGGTTTCGTTCGTAAGCGCCTGCGGCCTTCAGCGAGACCGCCGTGAAGCGTTGCTTCGCACGAGGCGAGCCCTGCGAGGCCTTCACCGCGCGAACGCAGTCACCCGTCGTCACCAACAAACGCTGCAGCGTCCACCCGTCGGCGCCCTGGCAGGTGCCGTCGGGGCGCTGGGCCTGAGCGACCTGTGCGGCGAGCCGTTCTCCGAGCCGCGAGAGCACCGGGTTCTCGGGGTGGGCGAGGGCGGCTTCGGCGAGCAGCGTGGCCGCGTCGACCGACGGCGCCCGCGAGTGACGCATCACCCGTTGGGTCGCGAGCACCGAGAGGTCACGAATCACCGGCAGGTTTGGCTCTTCACCGAGGGCGCGCAGCAACGACGGCGCGCTGCCGAGCAGCTGCAGCAGGTACGCATCTTCAGCGACGCCACCACGACCAGGCGCAGCCGACAGCTCGGAGCGGACGAGGCCCAGGGCTCCGGGGAACACTCGCAGCACGACCTGCTCACTGCCGGGCAGCGCGTTGGGGGGGCCCGAGAGCGCGAAGGTGCGCGGCGCGGCGAGCGTTCCACCGTGGGCGATCGTCTCACGCTGACCGGCGGGCTTCACGTCGATGACGCGTTCGACGGCGTCGGTGCTGCCGAGCGTGGCCTTGAGCATCAGAGGCCCCGGGCTCGGCGCGGTGAGCGAGACGTTCTGCACGACGTTTCCACCAGCAGCGACTTTGACGGTGCTGCCACTCGAGCTCAGCACTCCGGTCGACTCGAGACGCAGCGGGCTCGACACTTCACGCTCGGTCGTGTTCACGACCTGAATCGGCAGCACCACCTGATCGCCTGCGTAGAGCATTGGCGGAACGACGGGCTCGACGTAGGTAGGCAACGTTCCCAGGAAGCTCGTCGCGGCGCCGGCCTGGCCGCCCTGTCGCGAGTGGGCGAGCGCGAGCACCCGCCACGTGGTGAGCCGGTCGGGCACCTTCACGGGCACCGTCGCGTGGCCGTTGCCGTCGGTCACCACGAGCGGCTCGAAGAGGAAGGTCTCGGGGAACCAGGCGCGCGTCGCTGCTGGGGCGCCACCTTCGCCGTCCTGATCTTTGCCGTCAGCCGGCTTCTCTTCCGCCGCCTTGAGCATCACCTTCGGGGCGGCCGACTTCTTGGCCATGGCGCCGAGTGAACCCACGCCCGAGCCGTAGCCACCAGCGCCGCCACCGCGGCCCCTGGTCCCGATGCCTCCGATTCCGACGGCGTCTCCGGCGGCCGCGCCGAACATGTTGCCCATGGGCGTCGACGGAGCCGCGCTCGGGGGCGGCGGCGCGCCTGGCATGTCGTACGCCTCCTCCTTCATCTCCCGTTCGCCCTCGTCGCCTCTCCGTTTGTCTGCGGCGGCGAAGCTCTCCATCGAGCTTGCGACGGTCATGGCCCTTCTCGATGAGCCCTTCGCGCTCAGGAAGAACAGCACGAGAATCGCGAACCCTGTGCCCAGCAGGACGAGGACCTTCTTCATGGCTTCTCCTTCGCGACCCACAGGTTCCAGTTCTCGGAGTCTTCTGGCAGCCGCGTGCCATCGACGACGACCTGTCGCGGCTCGGTGAGGGCCAGCAGATCCATCGGCAGGCGGTGCAGGCGCAGGCGCCGGCCCCAGAAGTCGCGGTTCGACTCCTTGCGCTGCTCCATGGCGTCGAGCGATTTCTTCCACAGCGTCGCCATCACCCGCGGCGTCATCTTCTCGCTCGCCGGAGCGCTCGCTTCCCACTCGCGCGTCTGCACATGCAGCTCGGCCAGCGCGACGTAGAAGCGGTCGACCAGCGTCTCGTTCGGGTCGATGACGGTGCGCGCGTTGGCCACGACGGGCGTGTCGATCTCGGGGGGCGGCGGCAGCTGTGACACCTTCAGCAGCGTGGCGGCCTGCGCGTTCTTGCCGCGCACCCGGCCCTGCGACAGCGCTTGCGCGTCGATTCCGGGGAAGGCCATCTCTCCCGTGACCTTCGGGCGCAGGCCATCGAGCTCACCGGTGCCGGGTAGCGGGACGAGCTGCGAGAGGCTGTCGTCGACGCCAAAGAGGCCCACCGCCGCCGGGCCACTGGCGCCACCGATTCGCGTCTCGATGTCGAGGCGCGCGAGCTGGCCGGGCGCATAGCGCTCCTTCTCGGGCTTCACCGTCACGCCGAGCACGTTGCGGGGCCGCGAGTAGATGAAGACCTCGGCGCTCTCGAACTGAACCGAGAACCAGCCCTCGACGTCGGTGGGCAGGTCGAAGCTGGCTGACTTCTCCTTTTCGTCGAACTTCGACTCCCAGGTGCGCGCGCCCTGCCGCAGCCAGAGCTTCTCGGGCAGCGTGCCGCTCCAGTTCGGGCCGCGGAGCAACTGCACCGTCACCTTCTCACCAGGGTTCACCAACTGGCTCGAGGCGCGCAGGCGAAGGTCGGGAATCGTGCCCGGGCGCATGCGCAGCTTCGTGGAGCCGAGCACCTCGGTGCCGGCCTTCGCGACGACCGAGAACTCGTAGCCCTGCATGATCGTCTCCTGTGGGCGTTCGGCTTCGTACTTCTCGGGCGCGTCGACCTCGAACGAGACGAAGCCGACGGCTGCGAAGTCGTTGCCGGCTTCTTCGTCGGTGTTCGTCGCGGGACGCTTCAACTTCACCTTCGTGAGCCGCGAGGTGATGCACGAGATGGCCGCTTCGGGCACTCGACCGCCGTTCTTCTGCGGCACCCAGGTGAGGCTGACCTCCTTGTCGCCGGGCTGGTAGTTCCAGAACGCGGAGCGCTGCAGGCTGCCCGACTGAACGGTCGAGGGCAGACAGTCGCGCACGTCGAGCATGGCGTCGGCGAGGGCCTGATCGAGCAGCGGCGGCACGCTGGGCACACCCTCGGAGGTCTCGTTGAGGCGCGGCAGATCTTCATCATTGAACTGAAAGCTGACGCCGAAGAGCCGCTCGTTGGCGGGTGCGAACTTGAGGCCGCGCAGCACCTTCTCGACACAGTCGCTCAACCGCGACGGAGTGCCCGCGATGCCAGCGATGGCTCCCGAGGCCCGCACGTGCAGGCCGAACGACACGCCGCCGCCTTCTTCTCCGACGTAGCGCGTGCAGCTGGCGAGCGTGGCCTCGGCGCGATCGAAGGTGAGGCGGTCGGCCAGGCTCACCTCGTCATCGGCGAGGCGATCGTTCAGGTCGGTGCGGGTGACGGGGTCGGCTTTGGGTGGCGGGCGGAAAGGCAGGGCGGGAATGATGACGTTCACCGCGGGGCCGGGGTCGAGCTGCAACGTGGCGACGCCGTCTTCGTCCGAGGTCGCGACGACGCCTTTGTCGGTGGGCTCCCACAGGCGCTTCACGAGCAGATCGGTGTTCGAGAGCACGCGGCCGTCGGCGGTGGTGGCGCGCAGGTAGAGGCGGTTGTTGAAGCCCTCGACGAGGCCATCACGCAGCTCGCTCACGGCGGTGACGGTGATGGCGTCTTCGCTCAGCATCACGTCGGCCGAGCCTTCGACGCGATCGCCCGAAGGGTCGATGGCCGAGATCGCCGCGGTGAGGTGGGCTTCACCCTGCAGGTCTTCGGGAATCGCGGGCAGGTCGACCGAGAACGAGCCTGACTTGTCGGTCTCGGCCTGCTTCGGCAGCGCCGAGCCATCGACCCACGACGTCGGCGCAGGCCACGCGCCCGAGGTGCTCCACTGCAGCTCGATCTTCGCGTTGGCGACCGGCGCACCAGAGCTGTACTTCACCTCGCCGCGCAGCTCGGGGCGCTCGTTGCGGCGGTAGTACGGCTTCGAGGTCGACGCCTCGACGCGGAAGCGGGGCAGGGTGAAGGGCTTCACGGTGAACGAGCGCGACTCCGAGGCGGGGCCGCTGCTCCAGCTGACGTTCCACGTGCCGCTCTGTGCCTGTGAGTCGAGGGGGAAGCTGCCGCGCACCACGCCCCAGTCGCCGGCGGGCGCCTTCTCTTCCAGCAGCACTTCGCCGTTGGGGTCGGTGACGCGCCAGACACCTGGCCGGCCGTCGAGCGGCGCGAGCGTACCTGCGTGCAGAACGAGCGCGCGGAACTGCACCGTGTTGCCGGGCTCGAACAGCGGCCGGTCGGTCAGCACGTGAATGCGCGCCGGTGCGAAGAGCGGAAGCGCCGCGTCGACCGAGGTCTCGCCGAGCGACGAGTTCACCTTCGTGCGCAGCAGGTAGTCGCCGTCGCTCACGGTGGGGATGGTGACGGTCGCGGTGCGCATGGCGCCGGCTTCTTTCCAGCCGCCTTTCGGCGTGAGCACCTGCTCGCCCGCCGGGCCGACCAGCGACACCTGCGGCGTGAAGCGCGACATCGAGGCGGTCTGCTGCAGATCAGACGGGCCGACGGTGTAGGCGGCGAAGACCTCGACGGTCACGGTGCCTTCGGCGCCACGCACGAGCGAGCCGGTGTTCAGCTGCACGAGCTGGCGAAGCTCTCCATCGGGGCACTCGTCGAGCCACAACCCGTGCGCGAAGCCCGTCGACAGACACGTTCGCGAGGCGATGACGGCGAGGACGAGGCCGATGATGGCGAAGGCGATGAGCGGCCCTTTGCGCACCGCGCCGCGGAGTGGTTGGGTCATGGTGGTTCCCCTCGAGCTGAAGCGCCCGAAGTCTATGCGCAGGACGCCGTGGGGTGTCGGGAAGTTCCAGACGTGCCGCAATCACCCGTCAAGGAGCGCGTAAGAGGAGTCATGCGGCCTCTGCTCAACCTGCTGTGGGCGGTGCTCGGTGGTGGAATCGTCACTGCGCTCGAGTACGTGCTTGCCGGTCTGGTGTTGTGCCTCACGATCGTGGGCATCCCCTTCGGGCTTCAGTGCTTCAAGCTCGCGGGGCTCGCGCTGTTCCCCTTCGGCAAGGACTTCGACGATTCGCGCCCGCGGGGCGTGACGAACCTGCCGCTCAACATCATCTGGTTCCTGCTCGCCGGCGTGTGGATCTGCATCACCCACCTCACGCTCGCCCTCGGCCTCGCGGTCAGCATCATCGGCATTCCGTTCGCGCTCCAGCACGTGAAGCTGGCGATGCTGGCGCTGATGCCGTTCGGCGTGACGGTGCGCGAGGTTCGGTAGGTCTGGAAAGTGGCGGGTGGCTGAAGACGCGCTAGAGCCCTCGACGTGCTGGGGGAACTTTCGTGACGCTCAAGCCTTCGCTGCCCCGCTGCAGAGCTTCCCGGTGACGCGATGCGGGGGCTGAACGTCAACGGCTTCATCATCGTCGAGACGCTCGGCTCGGGCCGCGCAGGGGTGTTGTACCTCGCGCGCCACCCCGACACCGGCCAGGAGGCCATCATCTGCCTCACCTCGGCCGATGCCGATGGGCCGTCGGCGAAGGTCTTTCTCGAAGAGGCGACCTCACTGCGGCCCACGACGAGAGAGCTCTCTCGCGCTCGCGCCAGCGATGGCCGCGCCGCGATGCTGGCGGTGCTGCCCAGGCTGCCGTCGGAAGCGAAGACGGTGCCGCTGCCCGGCGCGGGCAACACGCGTTTTCCCGAGACCGAGCTGCTGCCCTCGAGGCGCGCGAGCAGGCTTCCGCTGGTGCTCTTCGTGGGCGGTCTGGTGGTGCTTGGGGCAGGCCTCGGGCTCGTCGTGCTTCGGCAGGCGCACCGCGGTGACGCGGTGGTGAGCCCCTCGCAGCCGCCTGCTCCGGTCGAGCCGCCGCGGCCCGAGGCTCAGGTGGCGCCCCCACCTCCGCTGCAGCCCGTGGCGCTGCCCCAGCCCGCACCGAAGCAGGCGACCCCGAAGAAGCCGCGCACGGCAGTATGCGACGTCTCGTGGCGGCGGGCGGCCGAGGCCGAGCTCGCGAGCCTCAAGCGCGCCGTGGCCGCGCGAAACGATGACCGGCTCTTCAGGCGCTACGAGCAAGCCGAGGAGTCCGTGATGCTCCGAATGCAGGCGATCGGCTCGGCGGCCGAGTGCGCGCAGGTGAACGACGCGCTCGACGTGCTCATCGGCAAGTACTCCGACTGACGTCCGCTCTGGCGAGGTGTGCTCCGAGAACGAGCGGCACCGCTCGAGCTGTGCGACGTCGAACGAGCTCGTGGGCGCGTCGTCAGGGCGCGGCCACGACCAGCACCTGCCCGCGCTTGAGCTTGCTGGTGCCCAGGTTGTTCCAGCTCTTCAGGTCGGTCACCGAGGCGCCGTACTTCTGCGCGATCGACCACAACGAGTCACCCGACTCGACGGTGTGTTTGGTGCCCTTCGCCGCGGCCACCTTCGGCGCGTCGACCTTCGCCGGTGCCTGAGGTGGTGGGTTCGCCGCCGTGCTCGCTGGCGCTGCGGTGTTGATCAGGTCTGCTTTCGGGCCCGGCCAGATGACGAGCGCGAGGCCCACCTTGAGGCGGTTGCTCGTCAGCACCTCGTTCCACGCCTTCATCTCGGCGACGCGTACGTCGAAGCGGCGCGCGATCGTCCACAACGAGTCGCCCTTCGCCACGCCATACGTCACCTTCGTCTTGCCGCCTTCGGTCTCGACCGTCACCGTGCCGCCCGTGACCGTCTTGCCCGAGCCCGTCTGCGTGCCCGCGGGAATCTCGTCTTCTGGCCTCGCCGCCGACAGGCCGCTGCGTCGCGCCCGCGCGATCTGCCGCTCGAGCGCGGTGTCGCTCTTGCCCGCCTTCATCGCCGTCGCGCTGGGCACCGGTACGACGAGGTCGGTGCCCAGGCGCAGGGAGCGCGCGCTGGTGAGCCCGTTCATGCGCATGATGGCCTCCTGCGCGGAGTGGTGCTTGAGCGCGATCTTCGACAGCGTGTCGCCCTTCTCGACGCGGTGAATCTTGAAGTGCAGGCGCTCCTGCGGCGCGTACTTGCTGAACGTCTCGTCGAACGTGGCCTTGCGGCCTTTGGGAATGCGCAGCACGTACGGCTGCTCGGGCGTCGCGGGCGGAGTGCACCAGCGCTTGAGCTCGGGGTTCAGCTCGCTCAACGCCTCGAGGGTCACGCCCGCGCTCGTCGCCAGCACCTCGAGATCGACCGAGTCGGTCAGCGACACCTCGTCGAACTCGAACGGCCCTTCAGGGTCGAACTCGTCGGCCGAGAACCCGAACGCCTCGGGGTGCCGCGCCACCAGCGCGCAGGCGATCAGCTTGGGCACGTAGTGCTTGGTCTCTTTCGCGAAGCCGTGCTTCAGCTCCGAGAGCTCCCAGAAGTCGCGCGTGCCCGAGCGCTCGATCATGTTCCGCACGCGCCCGCCGCCGGTGTTGTAGCCGGCCCACGCGAGGTACCAGTGCCCGAGCGTCTGGTAGAGCAGGGCGAGGTAGTCGGCGGCGGCGTTGGTCGCCTTGATCGGGTCGCGGCGCTCGTCGACCCAGAAGTCCTCTTTGAGGCGGAACATCTTCGCGGTGCCGGGAATGAACTGCCACGGCCCGACGGCGCGCGCCCACGACTTCGCCTGCGTGTTGAAGCCGCTCTCGATCATCGCGAGGTACACCGTGTCTCGCGGCAACCCCTTCGACTCGAGAATGGGCTGCATCAGGGGAATGTAGCGATGGCTGCGGCTCATCCACCGGCGGAACCATTTGCGGCCAGGCCCCTGGAAGAACCGAATGTACTGGGCCACCAGCGGGTGCATCTCGACGGGAATGTCGTAGCGGTCGCGCACCAGCGAGACGTCGAAGGTCGACACGTCACCCACGACGCCCAGCTCGAAGGGCAGCTCGGCGCCGCTCCACTCGGCCTGGTCGAGCGCCTGGTCGAGGCGATCTCTGAGGAGCGAGCCGGTGCCCAGCTGCTGCACCGTGGTGCGCACGGCCGTGTCGGCCAGGGTCTGTGCAGGCGCTTCGATGGAGGCTTCTTCGAGCGCCTTCATGGCGTCGAGCTCGGCGTCAGGGTCGTCTTCGTCGTCGACGGGCTTCGGCTCGATCGCCGAAGGCACCGCAGGGGCCTCGACCGCGCCCACCCCTGCGTCACCCTCGATGGTCACCTGCGCGACGACCCGCATGCCCGGCGGGGGCGGCGGCATCGGCACGTCGGGCACGGCCAGAACGAGGAGGACGACGGTCGCGAGCATCGGAGGGCGGAAAAGCAGCTTATGAAAGCGCTGTCACACCGCAAACGCACGACCCGGCCATTTCACTCCGCGGGGCATCAGCCGACGACGACACGGTTTCGGCCCTCGTGTTTCGCGCGGTACAGCGCTGCGTCGGCGCGGCGGAGCAGGTCGTCGAAGCTCCGATCGTCGCGCGTGAGGGTGGTGACTCCGAACGACGCGGTGAGCTCGAGGCGCAGGTCACCGTGCACGAGCGGCGTGGCGGCGAGGGCGGCTCTCAGGCGCTCGGCGGCGTCTGCGGCGCTGGCTGCGTCGAGGTCCTTGAGCAGCACGACGAACTCCTCGCCGCCGTGGCGCGCGGCGAGATCGACGGCGCGGCATTGCGACCGCAGCGCCTTCGCCACGTGCTGCAGGGCGACGTCTCCGACTTCGTGCCCGAACCGATCGTTCACCGACTTGAAGTGGTCGACGTCGATGACGGCGACGGCCAGGCCCCTGCCGTGCTGGTGCGCCTCGTCGAGGGCCGCCGCGCCACGGCTGATCAGCGTGCGGCGATTCCACAGCCCGGTCAGCGCATCGGTCGAGGCCGCGTGCTCCCAGTCGCGGCGAAGGCGCTCGGAGCACATCAGCAGGAAGGCCGTGGTGCCGATGATGGGCAGCGTCGACGCCAGCATCGGGGTCAACACGTTCACCCAGCTTCCCGGGTCGACGACGGTGGTCTCGGGCCCCGCCCGCAGCCCGAACCACCCGGCCCGAAACACCATCACCAGCGCCAGCCCGACGAAGAGCACCATCAACACCAGCCGGCTCGACGCGCCCTCTGCCTGGCGACCGCGCCACAGCGCCCGCGCCGAGCCCGCCAGCGTCGTCACCCAGGCGATGGAGGCGAGCACCACGCGAATCGCGAAGTCGTCGCGCACCGCCGTGAACCAGCCGATGCCCGCCGCCAACACGACAGGGCCCAGCCACCGCAACCGCGACGCCTGGTGCCCATCGAAGAGGTCGATCGCGTTGCGGTAGGCGACCAGCCCGGCGAGCAGCAACCCGTTGCCGATGGTGAGCGCCAGCCACGACGGCAGCCACTTCTGCAGCGCGAGCACGAGACAGCCGATGGCGATGAGCAGCGTGCCCACCCGCCAGCCGAACGCCGGAGACCGCAACGCCGGGGCGAGGTCACGATGCATCACCCCCAGCACCGCGCCGTTGAGCATCATCAAGACGGTCGCAAAGAGGAATGCCGTGACCGGATCCATTCGCCCTCATTATCAGGGAGTTTCAATGGGTTCTGGCATGACCTTGCGTCTGGAGGGAAATGTAGGCAGACGCCCACCACACCCTCCCGGTTGGCGTGCCCATGAAATTCTCCGTTCGAGTCGAAGTGCTGGTCCTCACCACGTTCCTCTCTGCCTGTGATTGTGGAACGGCGGGCACGCGTTGCCAGTCGGCCACCGATTGCACGACCGATCGCCCGTTCTGTGCGCCAGCGCTGCAGAGCTGCGTCGAGTGCCTGTCGGACGAGCAGTGCGGCGCAGGGTTCGTCTGCGATCCCTCGGGGGCCTGTGCTCCGGGGTGCCGCGACGAGCGCGGCCGCTGCGAGCTGGGCCAGTACTGCAAAGAGGGCGCGGCGTGCGTCGAGTGCGCGAACGACAGCCACTGCGGCCCCGGCCAGCTCTGTCAGAACAACGCGTGCGTGCCGGGCTGCTCGGCCCAGCACCCGGTCTGCCCGTCGGGCCTCATGTGCGACGCGACGGCGGGCCGGTGCGTGACGTGCACGATGAACGCGCAGTGCAATCTGCCCGGGCTGCCCGTGTGCAACCCCGCGACGAACACCTGCGTCGGCTGCGTGATGGACGGAGACTGCACGACGCCGGGCAAGCCGTTCTGCAACCCGTCGACGAAGACGTGCGTCGCGTGCGTGAACGACCCGCAGTGCCCGCGCGGGCAGGTGTGTCAGTCGAACGTCTGCGTGAACGGCTGCAATGCGAACCAGCCGTGCCCGATGGGGCAGGTGTGTTCGGCGAACGGCCAGTGCGTGCAGTGCACCACCGACGCGCAGTGCGGCGGCGCGACGCCGAAGTGCGACACCTCGAGCAACCGCTGTGTCGCCTGCCTGCCCGGAGCCGCCGACATGTGCCCGATGGGCCAGTACTGCCGCGCCGACTTCACCTGCGAGCGCGGCTGCAAGACGGGCACCGATTGTCCCTCGGGGGTGTGCCTGCCGAACCACTCCTGCCAGAGCTGCACGCTCGACACGCAGTGCGCGGCCGGCAACGTGTGCATCAACGGCACCTGCACGGCGGCGTGCAGCCCGACGAACGCGTGTGGCTCGGGCCGTGACTGCTGCAACGGCCGCTGCGTCGACACCCGCAACGACGGCGCGAACTGCGGCACCTGTGGAACGGCGTGCGGCGCGTCGGGCGCCTGCTGCCAGGGCCAGTGCAAGTCGCTCACGACGCCCACCGACTGCGGCGCGTGCGGAGTCGCCTGCGGCGCCAACTCGACGTGCTGCAACAACGCCTGCACGCCCACCAACTCGCTCACCAACTGTGGCGGCTGCGGCATTCGCTGCGGCGCCGATCAGTTCTGCGACGGCACCGTCTGCCGCAACCAGACGTTCCCCGAGTTCTGCGCGAACCGAAACGTGTACGCCATCTCAGACGGGCGCACGCTCGACGACGCGGCCACCAACGTGCTCGCGAGCACCATTCGCGCGAACTGCTCGAGCCAGACGACGATTCAGTACGGCCCGCAGACGAACGCCTCGTGGGTCGATCAGACGAACGGCGCGCTGCTGCTGGGCGGAGGCTCGACCGTCGTCACCGCGGGTGGGCCCTTCCCCAACAAGCCGGTGCAGTGGCTCGAGCGCACGCGGCAGGTGACGAAGGTGTTCTTCGCCACCAACAACCTCGACACCTTCTACTTCCGCAAGCGCGCCGA
>JAEUJR010000486.1 GCA_016793585.1 Archangium sp. | reverse complement strand
GTCCACGTCGCGCTCGCGGTGACCGTCGGAGAGATCGTCATCAGCCGGTTGCTCCCGAGCGTGAACGGGTTCACGTCACCCGCCATCGGGAACATCGGCCGGCCCCACGCCATCAACGAGCTCGTCGAGAAGCCCGTGCCGGTCTCGGAGTAGCCGGCCTCTCCGTTGTCGACGAGCACCAGGTTCGGGTTGGTGTCGCTCTCACGCACGGTGAACACGCGCGCGCCAGCGTTCATCAACATCGGCACCAGCCACTGGTGAACCGTCTCGGTGCTGACGAGATCTTCGACGATCTCGTTCGTGTTCCCGCGCTGCGTCGACCACGAGAACGCACCGCTGATGCTCGTCCACGTGAAGCCGTGCCCGGCCGAGAGATAGACGCTCTTGCCTGACAGCGAGCCGGTGTTCGTGAAGCGACCCTGAGGAGCGCCTCCCAGGTAGTGCACGACGGGGATCTCGCGACGCACCACGGGCGCATCGCTCGGCGACCAGGGCTGCTCCCAGGCCTTCGGCGGCACTGGCGACAGCTGCGGCATGCCCGGCTGCTCGAGGCCACAGTCCTGCATCCACCCGTCGGGCGTGGTGAGGAACGACGACTGCGACAACACGACCGTCAGCGCGAGCGTCAGCACGAGGCGCGCTCTACTTCAGAGCCGTACGCCTCGGCTATCACGCCTCTCGAATCACCTGAGCGTGACGGTCCGCGTGGTGCTGGCGATTCGACCCCAAAAAGAACCGGCCCCGCCCGACAGTCTGTCGAACGAGGCGCAGTTCACTCAGGAGATGTTGAGGCTCAGAACACCTGGCCGACGTTCATGAACTCGCTGCGCACCTGCTTGGGCGCCGAGCCGTTGATCGTCGTGGTGAAGACGACCGAGTACTGCTTGGTCAGGTCGACCTTCGAGCCGGGAATCGAGAGCGCGAACTCGTGGTAGTGCGTGCCGCGGCCGATGCGGCCGGCGTCGGTCTCTTTCGGGTTGTTGATGGTCGCGACGAGCTTGTTCGTGCCCTTCTCGTAGACCTCGATCTTCTTCACGCCGTAGTTCGGCGCGCTGTCGTCGAAGCCGTTGCCCTGCAGCTTGGCCGAGACGTGCACCGTGTTGCTCTTCGGGCCAGGCCCCGGCATGCGGTTGACCCACATCGAACCTTCGACGCTCGCGTTCGCGTTCGGGCCGACGACGCTGGTGGGAATCTTGGCGACGTTCACCTTCGCGGGGCCGAACTTCGCGAGGGCCTCCTTGATGCGCTTGTTGAGCTCGACGTACTCAGGCTGACGGCCCGGCGTGTTCGCCATGTGCTTCGTGATGGCCTGGCTCAAGTCCTCGAGCTCGGCCTTCGTCATCGCGCGCTCAGCCGTGCCGCCCTTCAGGAAGTGCTTCGTCGACGCGAAGAACTGGCCGCGCGTGGGCGAGTTGATGCCGCCGTCCATGCGGATCTTCGCGCTCACCGACTTGTTCAGCTGGCCATCGACGATGATCGACCCGCCATCGCGCAGCTTCGAGAGCTTCATCGGCAGGAACGCGGCGAACGGCGTCGCCTTCGAAGAGACAGCGGCGGTAGCAACGGGACGAACGGTCGAGGTCGTAATCGCGGGCATGGTGCGGGTTCCTTCAAGGTCAGTGCGGCGAGATGCTGAATTGTCGCAAACAGACCTACACGGTTTCCGCATGTCGCATTTTGTCTGACGCCAGACAAAAACATAAAGCAATCAGAACACTTAGAGCGCGCGACCACCCGACCAGAAATGCCACCGAAATTGGCAATCGCCCGCTTTGACTGCACGTTTCGGCGCGGGTCGGGGTTGGGCAGGAACCATGAAGGCTCGACTTTTTCTGCTCTCCGCCGTCGCCCTGTCGGCCTGCCCGACCACCACCACGCCTCCCGACTGCGCGACGAAGTGCGCGTCGGTCGCGCTGCCACCCTCCATCTGTGTCGACGCGAACACGGCGCGCGATTTTGCGCTCGGCCTCGGAGACTGCTCCGAGACGTGTACCTTCGTGCCGCTCGATCGGCCGTGTGCTGGCGGGTGTGATCAGGGCCGCTGCGTCGAGAACCTCACCCCGATGGACGCTGGAGCGACCGAAGACGCCGGCTCGTTCGACGACGCGGGCACCACGTTCGACGCAGGCGTCACGACAGACGCTGGCAGCTCGACCGACGACGGCGGCGTCAACGCGTGCATGAACGTCACCTGCGCGGCGCCCCCGGCGAGCGTGTGCCTCGACGCGACGAGGCTGCGCATCTTCGACGCACGCGGCGTGTGCGCATCGGGCCAGTGTCTCTACGGCTCGCGCGAAGAGGTCTGCACCGCCGGCTGCGCGAACGGCGCCTGCCAGAACAACCCCTGTCAGGGCGTCACCTGCAGCACGCCGCCCGTCGCCGTCTGCACCGACGCCTCGACGCTCAAGTCGTACGCGCCCAACGGCACCTGCAACAACGGCGGTTGCCGCTACGCCGAGACCCTCACCACCTGCCAGTTCGGTTGCGCCAACGGCCGCTGCACGAACGACCCCTGCGCCGGCGTCTCGTGCGCGCAGCCGCCCGCGCCCTTCTGCTCCAACGCGACGACGCTGCGCACGTTCTCGACCCAGGGCGTCTGCGCTTCGGGCAGCTGCCTCTACACGCCGAGCGACACCACCTGCCGCTTTGGGTGCCTCAACGGGCGCTGCACGAACGATCCCTGCCAGGGCGTCACCTGCAACCAGCCGCCCGCGAGCGCGTGCCTCAACGCCACCACCTTGCGCGCGTTCACCGCCGCAGGCGTCTGTTCGGGCGGCAGCTGTCTCTACAGCCCTGTCGACTCGACGTGTCAGTTCGGCTGCGCGCAGGGTGCCTGCGTCGGCAACCCGTGCCAGGGCGTCACCTGCAGCACGCCGCCGGCCTCGACCTGCGTGAACGCCACCACGCGACGCACGTTCTCGACGAGCGGCACCTGCTCTGGAGGCGCCTGCAGCTACGCGTCGACCGACACCGTCTGCCAGTTCGGCTGCACCAACGGCGCGTGCGTGGGCAACCCCTGCCAGGGCGTCACCTGCAACATGGCGCCGGCCTCGACCTGCGTCGGCGCCAACACCCTGCGCACGTTCTCGACGAGCGGCACCTGTTCGAACGGCGCGTGCAGCTACGCCTCGTCTGACACCGCGTGCGCGTTCGGCTGCATGAGCGGCGCCTGCGTGGGCAACCCGTGTCAGGGCGTCTCGTGCAACACGCCGCCTGCTGCGACGTGCGTGAACCCGACGACGCTGCGCACGTTCTCGACCGCAGGCACCTGCGCCAACGGCGCGTGCAGCTATACGGCTCAAGACACCACCTGCGCGTTCGGCTGCGCGAACGGCGCGTGCACCGGCAACCCGTGCCAGGGCGTCACCTGCAGCACACCGCCGGCGAACACCTGCCTCAACGCCACGACGCTGCGCACCTTCAACAGCCGCGGCACCTGCTCGGGCGGCGCCTGCAGCTACTCGTCGGCCGACACCACGTGCCCGTTCGGCTGCGCTGGCGGCGCGTGCACGGGCAACCCCTGCACCGGCGTCACCTGCAACATGCCCCCGGCGAACACCTGCCTCAACGCCACGACGCTGCGCACCTTCAACAGCAGCGGCACCTGCTCGGGCGGCGCCTGCAGCTACTCGTCGGCCGACACCACGTGCCCGTTCGGCTGCACGGGCGGCGCATGCACGGGCAACCCCTGCACCGGCGTCACCTGCAACATGCCGCCGGCGAACGCCTGCCTCAACGCCACGACGCTGCGCACCTTCAACGCCTCGGGCGTCTGCTCCGGCGGCGCCTGCAGCTACACGTCGCAGGACGCGACCTGCCCCTTCGGCTGCGCGGGCGGAGCGTGCACGGGCAACCCCTGCACCGGCGTCACCTGCAACACGCCGCCCGCTTCCACCTGCGTGAACCCGACG
The DNA here is from genome assembly GCA_016793585.1 of Archangium sp. The sequence goes on along the minus strand of JAEUJR010000486.1, from coordinate 9,000 downwards.
ACGCTGCGCAGCTTCTCGCCCTCGGGCACCTGCTCGGGCGGCTCGTGCAGCTACACCGCCGCGGAGTCGACCTGTCCCTTCGGCTGCGTCGCTGGCGCCTGCACCGGCAACCCCTGCCAGGGCGTCACCTGCAACACCCCGCCCGCCTCGACGTGCCTCAACCCGACCACGCTGCGCAGCTTCTCGTCGAGCGGCACCTGCGCTGGCGGCGCGTGCAGCTACACGCCCACCGACACCACCTGCCCCTTCGGCTGCGCGAGCGGCGCCTGCGTGAACGACCCGTGCACGGGCGTCACCTGCAACATGCCTCCCGCGCGCACGTGCCTGAACCCCACGACGCTGCGCAGCTTCTCGCCGTCGGGCAGCTGCTCGGGTGGCGGCTGCAGCTATGCCCCCTCTGACATGATGTGCGCGTTCGGCTGCGCGAGCGGCGCCTGCCAGAACGACCCCTGCGCCGGAGTCACCTGCACGACGCCGCCCGCCACCACCTGCGTCGGCAACTCGGTGCGCTCGTACGCGGCGACTGGCACCTGCACGAGCGGCACCTGCGGCTACACGTTCACCGACACCGCGTGCGCGGGCAGTTGCTCCAACGGCGCCTGCGTCGCACCGACGTGCGGCGGCACGACCTGCAACTCGCCTCCCGCGCCGACGTGCCTCAACGCCAACCGCCTGCGCACCGCGTTCCCCGCGGGGACGTGCACCAACAACACCTGCAGCTACACGCAGTACGAGGTGCTCTGCAGCCAGGGGTGCATCAACGGCGCCTGCATCGCCGGCTCGTGGACGGTGGAGTTCATGCCGCAGGCCAGCCCGCCCGTCTTCATCCAGACCGACACGATCTTCGACGCCGCGGGTGAACCGATTCAGGTCGGCTGCGAGCAGGAGACCTCGTACTCGAGCTACAGCAACGGCACCGTTCGCTACCGCCGCCGCACGTCGTCGGGCTGGCTCGAAGAGACGATCGACGTCGGCATGGGCGTCTACTGCAACGCGCGCGTCGTGCTCGACACGTCGGGCGAGCCCATGGCGATCTGGTACGACACGGCGAACGCCGATCTGCGCTTCGCCCGTCGCAACGGCGGCACGTGGGCCCCGAAGGAGCTCATCTCGACCAACGGCGGCGGCGGCATGTCGATGGTGCTCGGGCCTTCGGGTCAGCCCTGGGTGAGCCACTCGACCCCCACCACCGTCGAGCTCGCGACCCGCGCCGCCGACGGCACCTGGTCGACCGAGACCGTCTTCACCTCGAACGCCCAGACCACCGCGCTGCGCCTCGTCGCTGGCGAGCCCTGGCTGCTCGCCAACATCAACCCCATCACCGTCGCGCGGAAGACCGCCGGAGCATGGACGACGACGGCGCTGTCGACGACCTCGGGCACCATCAAGGCCGACTCCTTCATGGTGCAGGGCAACGTGCCACGCCTGATGGTGTCGGACGGCAACGGCTGGGTCTGGCGCACGGCGCAGAACGGTCTGCTCTTCAACGAGCCCATCGGAGACGAGCCTGTCGCCACCAGAACCGGCGCCCTGCCTGCGGTGTGGGTCAGCCGCGCCGCCTCGTCGAGCAGCTCGACGCCGATGATCCGCGTCCGCCAGAACGACGCCTGGCCCGACACGCTCTCGACGGTTCCGTACGCGACCCAGCTCTTCCGCATCGTCTCGTACACGGGCAGCAACGGCCGCCACATCGTGATGGACGCCTCGGGCCGCCGGCTCACCTCGCCGAACGTCTGCGCTCCGCAGTGCTCGGGCCGCACCTGTGGTGACGACGGCTGCGGCGGCTCGTGCGGCACCTGCGCGACCGGCACCTGCGCCTTCAACGGCACCTGCTCGACGCTGACCTCGAAGATCATCAGCGGCGCCGCGCCGCAGCGCGCGGTGATCGCCTCGGGAACCACCTCGGTGCACGTGCTCGAAGAGCCCTCGTCGTATTCGGTCTGGGCCCGCAGCCTGTCGAGCGGCTCCTTCACGGCCGCCACGCGCATTCCCGTCTCGACGTACGGCGTCGTCGGCGGGCACCTCGACATCGTCAACGATCTGCCCGCGGCCTTCGTCTACCACCCGAGCGGCATCAGCAACGTGGTGCCCCTGCAGCAGAGCGTGGCGGGAACCTGGTCGAGCGGCCCGTCGATCGCGCAGACCTACTACGGCGGCTACCGCTTCGACGCCGCGGGCAACGCGTACATGGTTCGCTGCACCACCTCCCAGGTGTACCAGGCGACGCTGCCCGCGGGCGGCACCGCGTGGACTCCCGAGACCTCGATCATCACCTTCGGCTCCAGCGGCACGTACCAGGGCTGCCAGTTCGAGGTGTCTCCGAGCGGGAAGGTCTTCGTGCTCTACGAGGGCAAGCTCTATTCGAACACGCCAGGCTTCACGGTGCAGACGGTGCCCAACGCGGGCCGCATGGGCATGGACGCGCAGGGCAACCTGCACATGATCAACACCACCGGCACCCACGTGTGGCGCGCTTCGACGAGCACCCTCGAGACCGACAATGCACCGCCGGGCGTGCAGATGACGTGGATGGCGGTGACCGGAGACCGCAACGGGCAGACCGCCGCCACGTACCTGAACACCTCGGGCAACGTCGTCTTCGCGCGGCGCACGGGCCCTGCGACCTGGGCGACCGACACGCTGCCCGGCCAGGCCCTCACCACCGCGCCAGCCATCACCAACGGCTCGACCGCGCTGTACGGCCTGGCCTTCGACACCGCGAACGCACCCCACATGCTCTTCAACGATCGCGGCACGTGGCGCCACGTGACGAAGTGACCACACGACGACGGGAGGCGCCCATGCTGCACGCCTCCCGTCACTTCACTTGTTGGTGTTGAACTGCAGGTTCGGCAGGCCACCCTCACCCATCACGAGGTGCAGCTGACCGACCTTGCCGGCGAGCTCGCCGTACGCCTCGAGCTCCTTGAGGCGAATGAGCAGCGGGTTCTCGGCCAGCACCTTCGCCGTCTGGGCGAGCGAGCGGGTCGCCTGCGTCTCCTCACGACGGAGGATGACGTTGGCCTCGGCCTGCTTCTGCGCCTGAATGACCTTGTTCAGCAGGTCCTTCATCTCGCCCGGCAGCACCACGTCCTTCACGCCGAGCTCGAGCAGCTCGAGACCGACGGCCTCGGCGCGCGCGATGACGGCCGGCGCCATCTGCTTCGAGAGCTCCTCACGGGCCGACAGCAGCTCGTCGAGGGTCTTCTGCGTGATGGCGTCGCGCGCAGCCAGCTGCATCGCCAGGTACACGACGTCGTCCGGGTTGCGGGCGACGACGGCCAGGCGCTTCGGGTCCTTCACGCGGAACGAGGCCGAGACGTTGAGCCGCAGCGTGACGCGGTCCTTCGTCATGACCTCCTGGCCGGTGACGTGCAGCTGACGCTCCTTCAGGTCGATGACGGTGAACTGCACGGTGCGCTGGGTGTTCCAGGCTGCGTAACGGCCAGCCGGGAGCACGGCGTCGAGCTGACCGTCGACCCATCGGAGCGCGACCGAGCCTTCGTGGGCGACGATCTCGACGTAGTCCTTCGCCTTCGCGAGAGCGGCCACGTCGGGCTGGAGCACCTTCGTCTCGACGCCCGAGGTGTCGAAGACCTCGACCTGCACCAGCTCCTTCGACTCACCGGTCTTGCGATCGACCAGGCGATCCACCGTCCACACCTGGTGAACGCCAGCGCCGAGCCACAGGGCCGGCTTGCCACGACGGGTGACGAGGGCGCGCTCGTGCTTCTCGAGCGAGATCACCCGAAGGTCCGACGCGGGCACGAGGGCCAGCCGCTGCTCATCGAGCTCGGCGAGCAAACCCGTGACGGCGAACTTCTCGATGCGAACCGGCTTGAGCCAGCCGTAGACGCGGTGAACTCCCGGGCCCAGGAAGCGCTGCGGCTTGCCGTCGATGACGACGAACGCGCGCTCGTGAACCATGACTTCGATCTGCATGGGCGACCTCCTTCGTGAGAACTGCCTGCTCCTTCACGTGCACCGTGAGAGCGACTGACCTGCTGCTTCGAAAAACGAACGCCCCACGCGTTGCGGGCCTGTCGATGTCGCGATGAAGAAGACGGCTCTTCACCGCCGGTGTGATCACTCACGCGCGAGCTGCCGCGTGGAGCGGGGAGCCCTGCTGCGAGGTGGGGCGAACCGGCCGTGGACGAACGCCGTCACCTTCGACGACGCCGCTGACGACCTGCTGGCCTTCACCCGGGAGCACGACCGCCTCGCCCGGACCACACCCATCGACTCGAGGCCGGCTTCGCGCAGGGCGTTCCCGGGTCCAGGAGGATTTGAACCTCCGACGTCGAGATCTCGAATCTCGCGCTCTACCTGTCTGAGCTATGGGCCACTGCTGCCAGCGTGAAAGGCTGGTGTGTTTGCGTTTGCCAACTCCGCCACGTCCCACGAAGAGACGGCTGGATTCGAACCAGCGAGACCCTTTCGGGCCGAACACGATTCCCGCCACCTGCAGGCGACGCGAGCCGCGGACGTGACGTGACGGTTCCAGAGGAAGAGCACGACGGCGCGGTGTCTCGGTAACGGTTGCGGGCGAGACGTGACGCGGCGTGGGCTCCTGACGGTGGCCGAGGTGTGCTACTCGACTCGAGCGATGACGAAGCCGCCGTTCATGCCGAAAGATCAGCCGACGTCGTTCGCGAAGTCGCTCGGCTACGCGTGGAGCGGGCTCATTCACACCGTCGTGCACCAGCGCAACATGCGCATGCACATCATCGCCGCCATTCTCGTCGGGCTCGTCGCCAGCGCCGTTCCACTGGGCCTCGCCGAGAAGGCGATTCTGATCTTCTGCGTCACCCTCATCTTCTTCGCCGAGATGCTCAACAGCGCGCTCGAGCAGCTGGTCGATCTCGCGATTCAGCAGTTCGACGAGAAGGCGAAGCTCACGAAAGACATCGCCGCCGCCGGTGTCCTCGTGCTGGCGATCGGCTCGATGGTGATCTTCGCCGCGATTCTGGTGCACGACGCCGATCAGATCTTCAGCGACCTCTCCGTCATTCAGCGCCAGGTGCTCTTCGGGGTGCCGCTCACGTTCCTCGGCGGAGCCCTGATGCACGAGTCGAAGAAGCCGAAATGGCTCGACGCGCTGTTCACCGCGGGCGCCCTGGCTACCTGGGCGGCGACCACCGCGTGGACGCAGAGCTACGTGATGTCGGCGTTGATGCTCGGGCTGTTGATCGTCTGCATCGCGACCGCCGTCGCGCGACACCGGCTTCGCTGAAAAACAAAGCCCGGCATCGAGCCGGGCTTCCATGCAGGTCTGACGTCTCAGACTGCATCCCCTCGCGAGGGCCCGCGACTCCCGGAGCCAGTCCGGAACGTCGGGGTGCCTGCGAGGGCTATTCTCTTTTTTCCCGCTCAGGCTTCGGCGCGGGGCTCGGCTTCGACTTCGGCCGGCTTCTGCTTCAGGTTCACCGTCACCTGGTCAATGAGCTCGGTGGCGATGTCGAGAATCTGGTTCGGAGTGTAGCCACCAGACTGGAGCTGCGCAAAAAAGGCCTGCGCCAACGCCTTGGTGTTCTTCTTGTCGGTGCTCATCAAGATCCCTCCGGGTAGTCGAAACTGAATCGCCGAGGGTGCATGTTCACCCCGTGTGCCAGTTCGGCTGCTCCGAAATCGTCAGCAATTTCAGCTTCTTTTGACTGTCAGCCAACCTCCCACTGCGTAGCGGCGGTTGCACCTCGGCAGGTTGCGCCGGTGGCATGCGTAATCGCGGTAGCACCCATTCAGAAGCCCAGCTGATGACAAGAGAAGCACCTCTGTGGCGTAGCTGGGCGGGCGAGCTCCATGGTACCCGCCGGGCGTGGCCCTTCGGATCAACAACATCCCCCAGTGGTTGGACGAGCCCGAGTCGGTGCTGGCCGAGAAGGCGGCGACGAAGCTTGGCCTCAAGCCGACCGACCTGAAGACGGTGCGCGTCGTTCGCACGGTGCTCGACGCGAGAAAGAAGAACCACCCGCGCTACGTGCACACACTCGAGGTCGAGCTCGCGCCTGGGCGTTCGCCGAAGCTGCCGCCCGACGTGAGTGAGGTCGACCCTGCGCCCGCGCCCCTGCCCCCCGTCTCGAAGCAGCCTGCGCAGCGCCCGGTCATCGTGGGCATGGGCCCCGCTGGGCTGTTCGCTGCCCTCGCGCTGGCCGAGCGTGGAGTGAAGAGCGTCATTCTCGAGCGCGGCAAAGATGTGGTGCAGCGAAGAAAAGACGTCGCGAAGCTCTCGCGCGACGGCACGCTCTACCCCGAGTCGAACATGAACTTTGGCGAGGGTGGCGCCGGCGCGTACACCGACGGCAAGCTCTCGACGCGCATCAACCACCCCCACGTTCGCCGCGTCATCGAGACCTTCGCGAAGTACGGAGCGCCCGATCGCATTCTCGTGCAGGGCAAGCCGCACATCGGGTCCGACCTGTTGCCGTTTGCCGTCGAGAAGATGCGCCACGAGCTCATCGCCATGGGCGTCGAGGTGCGGTTCGAGACGCGCGTCGAAGACGTCATCGTGAAGAATGGCCTCGTCGCCGGCGTGAAGCTGCACGACGGCAGCACCCTCGACACCGACCGCGTGATCCTCGCTCCGGGCAACTCGGCGCGGGAGCTGTACGAGCGCTTCGCCACCGATGGGCACGTCTTCGTCGAAGCCAAGCCCTTCGCCCTCGGCTTCCGCGCCGAGCACCCGCAGCTCTTGATCAACGAGATGCAGTACGGCGACAAGGTGGCCGACGACGCGCGCCTGCCGCCCGCCGACTACAAGCTGGCCGAGAACCTGTCGGTCGATGGTGAGGTGCGCGGCGTCTACTCGTTCTGCATGTGCCCCGGCGGCATCGTCGTGCCGACGCCCACGGAAGACGGCTTTCAGTGCACCAACGGCATGTCGAACTCGCGCCGCAACTCGAAGTACGCGAACGCGGGCATCGTGGTCAGCGTGTCGGTCGAAGACTTCGCGCGTGATGGCTTCACCGGGCCGCTCGCGGGCCTCGCGTTTCAGCGCAAGTGGGAGAAGGCCGCGTACGAGCTGGGCGGGGGCAAGTTCTTCGCGCCGGCGCAGAGCATTCCCGACTACCTCTCGGGCCGCCTCAACAAGAAGCCCGAGGGCACGACCTACCGCCCAGGCCTCGCCCACGCCGACCTGAACCGCCTGTTCCCGAAGGCGCTCACCGACTCGCTCAAGCAGGCCATCAAGGCGTTCGATCGCTCGATGCGCGGGTTCATCACCGACGAGGCCCTGTTGATCGGCATCGAGGCCCGCACCTCGTCGCCCGTGCGCGTGACGCGGAACGAAGCGCTGCAGTCGGTGTCAGTGAAGGGCCTGTACCCGGCGGGGGAAGGCTGCGGCTACGCTGGAGGCATCGTTTCTTCCGGCATCGACGGCCTTCGGGTCGCCGAGCAGATCTGTGAGGAGCTCTCATGAAGTACCGCGTGCGCAACTCCGAAGGTGAGATCGACTTTCAGAGCTTCGGTCAGCTCGAGCAGGCCTGGCTCATGGGCCTCGTGGAGCCGTCCGATGAGGTGCTGGAAGAAGGCAAGACGCTGTGGCGACGCGCCGACACCATTCCCCTGCTCGCCAGGGCGCGGCGACATGGTGACAACGTGTGGGGCGGCGCGTGGTTCTTGTGGACGCTGATTGGCGTCGCCGGTGGCACCATCTCGCTGCTGCTCTTCAACGAGAAGCAGTACGTCATCGCGCTCGTGGTCGCCATCATCGTCACCATGCTGATGTTCAAGGTGACCACCGACGCCCAGAAGCGCCGCGACCCGCATCACCCGATTCACAAGCGCTGATCACTCGAGATCGAACGAGACGTTCACCGTCGCCCGCACCGAGATCATTCCGGCCGCGAAGGTGTCGCTGGCCTCTCCGCCGCCGCCAACGTTCTGGACCATGTTCTGCGCCATGCCTCCGCGCAGGTACGGGTTGCCGAAGAACGACGATGACGACTCGCTGATGGAGCGCGGCTTGCCAACCTTGAGCCCATATTCCTTCGCCATGGCCTCGGCCTTCTCCTTCGCGGCCTTCAGCGCCATCGAGCGCGCGGCGTCGCGGTGCTTCCGGAGCTCACTCGTCTGAAACGAGATGCCGTCGACGTGGTTGGTGCCGGCCTCGAGCACGGCCGTGAGCAACACCTCGAACTTCGTCACGTCGCGTAGCAGCACCGCGATGGAGCGGCGCGTCTGGTAGCCGTCGGGCTCCTTCGTCTTCGAGTACGAGTAGCTGTTGGAGTCGTTCACCGGCTCGATGGAGATCTGATCGGTCTGCAGATCCTTCGGGGCGATGCCGTTCTTCTGGAGCACCGAGAGCGTCTTCGCGACCCGCTCGTCGTTCGCGGCCTTCGATCTGGCGACCGTCTTGTCGGCGGTGACGACCGAGATCATCAGCTGGACCTGGTCAGGCGCGATCTTCACCTCGGCGTCTCCCGAGGTGCTGATGGTGCGATCGACGGGCGCGGTGGGAGCAGTCGTCATGGCGAGCTGGAGCAGGAGGAGCCCGATCACTTCTTCGTCACCGTCTTCTTGATGGCCTCGAACACGCTGGGCACCGCGATGGTGTTGGCCTTGTTGATGATGAAGTTGGGCAGCGAGCCGCCCGGGCTCGTGTAGACGTAATACGTCGCGAAGGTCTTCTTCCCCTCTTCGCGCGGCTCGAGCAGCCAGTAGCCCTCGTTGATGCGCACCCGCACCACGTCTTTGAGCACCGGCACCTTGTCGTCCATGTCGTTCACCACCGTCCAGGTGACCTTCATGAAGCCCTTGCCGTCCTGCCAGTTCGACTCGTCGACCAGCCGAATGATGTAGTCGCGGCGATCGACCAGGGGCGTGTTGAGCTTGGAGTAGAGGACGGTGACCTTGTCTCCGCCCTCGCGCGAGAGCACCTTGCCGTCTTCGACGTACGGCATGGTCTTCGGGTAGTTGTCGTAGTCGCGCACGGCCTTCCACACGTCAGCGGGCGGAGCGTTGATCAGGCCGATGGCCTTCATCTCGCGCACGTCGCTGTCGCCG
>JAEUJR010000451.1 GCA_016793585.1 Archangium sp. | reverse complement strand
ACGCGCTTCTTCGCGTGCGACTCCATGGTGACGTCGAAGAAGTTGAGCGTGCGCGTTCGGCCGGGCGTGTTCGACACGCGAACCAGCTTGTTGCGCTGGGCGAGCGTGTTGATCATCGACGACTTGCCGACGTTGGAGCGGCCGACGAAGGCCACCTCGGGCACGGGCTCACGCGGCCACTGGCTGGCCTTCGTGGCGGTGGTGACGAAGACCGCGTCGAGAACCTTCAGCACGTGCTCACCGCCGAACGATCGCGCCCTGGTGACCGAGCCAGGCGCCGAACTTGAGGAAGGTGCCGGGCGTTCGCGAGGAGGACTGCTCCTTCTTCTTCGCGCGCTCGGTCGACCAGTGATCCATCGCCTTGAGGCGCGAGGCGAAGTCGAAGGGCTTGAGCGAAGGGCTCGAGGCGTCGTGGCAGCCGCGGCAGGCCTTCTCGGTCGGGTCGACGAGGCCTGAGAGCCGGGCCAGCTCGGGGTCCTTCATGATGTACTTCGGCGAGTAGTACTGGCCGCCGCCGTGGCACGTCTCGCAGGTGACGCCGGCCTGCTTCTGATCGACGTCGTTGGGCGAGTGACACGACAGGCACCGCGCGTCGCGCTGCTGGGTCGGCGAGAGCACGTCTTTCGCGCGCGCGTGCGGCGAGGCCTTCCACGTGGTGTAGGCGTCGGGGTGGCAGCTCTGGCAGCTCTCGGCGCCCAGAAAGTCGTACGCGAGCGCACCCGACGAGGCGCACATCACCACCGCGAACCCGACACGAAGAAAGCTCGAAGCCATCGCGTCTGGCGTAGCATGCACGTGCTCACCATGTCGCGCTTCCTCTCATTGGGACTTCTCCTGTTGTCGCCCGCCGTGTTCGCCAAGCCGTGGCAGGGCATCGAACCGGGTGTGTCGAGCACGCTCGATGTGTTCGGCAAGTTCGGCCAGCCCACCAACAAGGCCGACATGAAGGGCCAGACCGTTCTCATCTATGCCGGGCTGCAGGCGATCCCCGGAACGGTGCAGGCGCAGTTCAAGCTCTCACCGGCCGGTGACACCGTCGCGCGCATCGACGTCTACGTCTCGCCAGTCATCGACAAGGCCGCGGTCGAAGAGAGCTACGGGCCGCAGTGCCCGCCCCGCAAGAAGGACCCCGATCTCACCTCACCCTGCTACTTCCTCAAGGAGTCGGGCGCCGGCAAGAAGCCCCACTTCATCTACCAGCGCCTGGGGCTCGCGGTGTTCTTCAAGGAAGACGGCACCGTGCTCTCGTTCGCCTTTCTGCCCGCGAAGGCCTGACGTGCAGCTGTACGGTCTGACCGGCGGCATCGCGACCGGGAAGTCGACCGTCGCGAAGCGCTTCGTCGAGAAGGGCCTGCCGCTCATCGACGCCGACGTGGTGGCGCGAGAGGTGGTGGCCAGGGGCCAGCCCGCGCTCGCCGAGATCGCCGCGCGCTTCCCCGGTGTCGTCAGCGCCGAAGGCACGCTCGATCGCGCGGCGCTCGCAGCGCGCATCTTCTCGAACCCCGGCGAACGTGAAGCCCTCAACGCCATCACCCACCCGCGCATTCGCCAGGCCGTGCTCGAGCAGTCGATCGCGCTCGCCGAGTCGGGCGCCCCGCGCGCGCTCTACGACGCACCGCTGTTGATCGAGAACCGGCTGCACGAAGGGCTCTCGGGCGTGGTGCTGGTGGTGGCTCCGAGAGCGGTGCAACGGGCGCGACTCATGGCCCGCAACCAGCTGACCGCCGCCGAAGCCGACGCGCGCATCGACGCCCAGATGCCGCTCGACGCCAAGCGGCCCTTCGCCACGTGGATCATCGACAACGGTGGCACGCCCGAAGCGACTGCCGCACAGGTCGACGAGGTGTGGCGCCAGATGCTCGCGCGGGGCTGACGCGCCACGACGGTGGGGCACGCTCGACGGTTCGCGCGCCGGGTCTATGCTGCCGCGCGTGTCAGGCACCATCTTCGTCACCGGCTACCCCGGCTTCATCGGCAAGCGGTTGGTTCGTCACCTCGCGAAGGTGGCGCCCGACAAACGCATCGTGCTGCTCGTGCAGCCGCGCTTCGTGAAGGAGGCCACCCAGTACGCCTCGAAGCTGGGCCCCGCGCCCATCGACATTCTCTCGGGCGACATCGTCGACATTCACCTCGGCCTCTCTGGCCCCGAGTACCAGCGGCTGTGCGACGAGGTGACGCACGTCTTCCACCTCGCGGCCATCTCGTACCTGGGCATGCCGCGCGAGACGGCCCATCAGGTGAACGTGCACGGCACCCGGCACGTGCTCGAGCTGGCGAAAGACGCAAAGCACCTCGAGCGGCTGGTGCACTTCAGCACCACGTACGTCTCGGGCGATCGCGTCGGCGTCATCGCCGAAGACGAGCTCGACTGCGGCCAGGGCTTTCGCAACCCGTACGAAGAGACGAAGTTTCTCGCCGAGAAGCTCGTGCAGCGCGCCATGGAGGAGCTGCCGATCACCGTCATTCGACCCTCGACCGTCGTCGGCGACTCGCGCACCGGAGAGATCGAACGCTTCGACGGGCCCTACTACCTCGGCATGCTGCTGGTGATGTCGCCGCTGGTGATTCCCCTGCCGCTGCCGGGCAACGGCGTGGCGCCGCTCAACGTGGTGCCGGTCGACTTCGTCACCGACGCGACGTGGCTGCTCGCGCAGAACCCGGCCGCCAGGGGCAAGACGGTGCACCTCGTCGACCCGAACCCCATGTCGGCGCGGCGCGTGTACGAGCTGATCGCCGCGAAGTCGAACCGCAAGCTGCCCCGCTTCAACGTCTCGGCCCGCGCCGCCGACTTCATGCTGCGCCTGCCCGGCCTCGAGAAGCTGGCCCGCCCGCAGCGCGCCGCGATCAACTACGTGAACCACCTCGCGCTCTACAACTGCCACACTGCCCTCGAGCTGCTCGACGGCACCGGCGTACGGTGCCCGCCGCTGAGCACGTACCTCGACACGCTGGTCGACTACGCGATGACCGTCTGGAAGGACCGGCAACACCAGGCCGCCGAAGGCCGCGAGCCCGACGACCCGCTCGATCGTTAGGCCGCTCGACCGTTGGCCGAAGCCGCTTCGTTCAACCCTTGTTGATCACGCCCTCGTCGACGAGCTGCGCGAGAATTCTCGCGGTGTCGAGCCGTGACATGCCCGAGACCGCGAAGAGATCGTCGAAGCTGACGGTGCCGTCGATCTGCGCGAGCACGAAGCCGGCGCGGTGATCGAGGTTGAGCCAGATGATCTCGTCTTCCTTCAGCAGCACGCGGGGAATCGTCTCGATCTTCCCCAGCTTCGACTCGAACATCGTCAGCAGGGTCTTCTCGCTCCGCTCGCGCAGCGCCTTCACGTCTGGGTCGTCGGGCGCCATGGCCTGCGCCTTGACGATCAGCTCCATCGCGCCGGTGTGATCGTCGAGATCGAGCAGATCGCGCGCGCCCCGAAGCAGCGTCTTCACTTCGTCTTTGGCGCTCGCGCTCGCCGTGTGCCGCACGGCCGAGTCAGACGAGAGCATTTCGAGGGCCTTGTCTTCACCGACGATGGCCGAGAGCTTGATGCCGGGGTTGCTCCGCGCGTCCCACGCGGAGGTGGCGTTCGGAGACAGGGGCGAGGGCGTCGGCGTCGGCAGCGCGCGATTCTCGGCAGGCACCACGGCAGGCGCCGTCGCGGGGTCACGGAAGGGCGCCGGGCTGTTGCTCGACCACGCCCACGCCACGCCGACCGGGTCGGGCGCGGCCGTCAGCGGCACGTCGACGTTCGTAGGCACGGGCGCGACGGGAATGGGCGACTTGCTGAACGAGGGCACCTTCGGCGGCGACGGCGCGGCGGTGGGAAACGGCGCGTGCGGTGCTTCGGGCGTCGTCTCGAACAGCGGCGGCGTCGAGCGCGGCGGCGAGGGAGTTGGTGCGTTCGCGTCGGTGAGCGTGACGGTGACCGGCGACACGCCCGACGGGTTGGCGGGTGGCTCGAAGCCGACGAACGAAGGCGGCTTCCAGTCCATCGGCGAGGTCACCGCCATCGACGGAGGCGCGGCGGGCTCGGCCTGCGGCGGCGCGGGGCGGCTGGGCGGCGGCGGCTCGGTGAACTGCGGAGGCGTCGCGCGAATCGGCGAGGGCGGCGGCGCAGCGCCATGGAGAGTCACGGTCAGCCCCGGCGCCTTCTGCGCCGACGAGCCGCCGTAGATGGGAGGCGTCGACCGCACGGGGGGCCCGTCGTCACTGCCGATCGAGATGGTCGCGCTGGGCGTGCTCGCGACGGGGTTCGGAGGCAGCGCAGGCGGTTCGAGCATCGCGCCCCAGTCGTCGGGGTTCGACGGCCTGGGCGACGGGTTGGCGAACGGCGCTGGTGACTCGAAGCCCGTCGCGCGGCCCCAGTCGGTCTCTTCGGGTGGCAGCGAGGTGAGCGTGGTGACGGCCGCAGAGGGGTCGGTGGTGGGCTCGGGCGCGCTGGTGGCGGAAGGGCTCGAGGTGACGGGCGCGACCGACGGCGCGACCGACGCGGGCGCCTCGAACGGGTTGGCGCCAGACGGCGACGACGGCGGCGGCGGCTGAACGGGCCCTTCCTGGAGCAGCTGCATCGCGCGCTCGTTGGCGGGGTCGAGCTTCACCGCGCGCTCGAAGAGCTTTCGGGCCCCCTCGAGGTCTCCCGAGAGCCGGAGCCAGATGCCGGCATCGATGAGCTGTGCTGCGCGCTCCTTGCTCATCCCCCTCCGCCCTTCACTTGATGCGATCCAGCACGCCCTTGAACAGGCTGATGGTCCTGGTGAGCGTGTCCATGCTCTCGGTGACCTTCGAGAGCAGCGGCCCTTCGAAGGCCTTGCGTGCGTTTTCGAGCGTGGCCTTCGCCTTCGCGATGGCGTCCTGACCGAACTCCGAGCCCTGGGTCGCCTTGTCGAGTTGGGGAATCAGCTCTTCGACCTCGCGCATGAGCGCCTTGAGCTCGGAGCGCTTCGTCTGCAGCTCTTCACCCGTGCGCGCCTCGAGCAGCAGGTCGGCCTGCTCCTCCATGATGCGCTTGAGCTCTTCTTCGGTGAGGCCACCCGAGGCGGTCACCTGAATCGACTGCTGCAGGCCCGTCTCCCGATCGCGCGCCGAGACCGAGACGATGCCTTCGGAGTTGATCTCGAAGGTGACGTCGATCTCGACCTCTCCGCGGCGCGCCTTGCGCAAGCCGGTGAGAATGAACTCACCGAGCAGCTCGTTCTGGTGCGCGACCTCGGCTTCGCCCTGCAGCACCATGATCTTCACCGTCGTCTGATCGTCCTTCGAGGTGTTGAAGACCTCGGTGACCGACGTGGGCACGGTGGTGTTGCGGGGAATGAGCTTGCGCACGTAGCCGCCGGCCACGGCCACACCGAGGCTCTGCGGGGTGACGTCGAGCAGCACGACCTCGCTGTCCTGGCTGGTGAGCGCGTCGGCCTGCACCGCGGCGCCCAGCGCGACGACCTCGTCGGGGTGAACGCCCTTGCACGGGTCGCGGCGGAAGAACGTCTTCACCGCGTCGACGACCTTGGGCATGCGCGTCATGCCGCCGACGAGGATCATCTCTTTGAGATCGGTGGCCTTCACCCGCGCGTCGTTGAGCACCTGCTCGCAGATCGAGATGGTGCGGGCGACGAGATCGCCGCACAGCTCTTCGAGCTTCTCGCGCGTGAGCGTCTTCTGCAGGTGCAGCGCCGCGCCACCGCCCGACGGTGACGAGATGAACGGCAGGTTGATCTGCGTCTCTTTCGACGACGAGAGCTCGATCTTCGCCTTCTCGGCGGCGTCCTTCAGGCGCTGCAGCGCCATGCGATCCTTCCGCAGGTCGACGCCGTTCTCCTTCGCGAAGTCGAAGACAAGCCACTCGATGACGCGGTTGTCGAAGTCTTCGCCGCCCAGGTACGTGTCACCGCCAGTGGCGATCACGTCGAAGACGCCGCTCGAGACGTCGAGCACCGAGACGTCGAAGGTGCCGCCGCCGAGGTCGAACACGGCGATCTTGCCGTTGACCGACTTGCCAAAGCCGTAGGCGAGCGCCGCCGCGGTCGGCTCGTTGATGATGCGCAGCACCTCGAGGCCGGCGATGCGCCCGGCGTCTTTGGTGGCCTGTCGCTGGCCGTCGTTGAAGTACGCCGGCACGGTGATGACGGCCTTGCGCACGGGTTTGCCGAAGAAGGCCTCGGCGTCGAGCTTGAGCTCGCGCAACACCATCGCCGAGATCTCGGGCACCGAGTACTGCTTGTCGGCGAGCTGCAGCTTGATGTCGTCGTGATCGCCGGCCAGCACCGTGTACGGCAGCACCTTCACCGCGTCTTGCGTCTGCGCCGCCGAGAACTTGCGCCCGATGAGCCGCTTCGCCGCGTACACCGTGTCGTTGGCGTTGGTGATCGCCTGACGTTTCGCGATCTGCCCAACGAGCATCTTGCCCGTCTTGGACATCGCCACGACCGAGGGCGTGAGGTTCGATGAGCCGCGGTTGCGAATCACCGTGGGCGTTCCGTCTTGCATGAACGCAACCACGCTGTTCGTCGTACCGAGGTCGATACCGATGACGGGCTCGCGCTCTGCCATGAAAACCAGAAGTTAGAACGGCCAGCGCTTCTTGACGTGTTTTTTCACGTCCGGGTGATCTGGACCAAGTCGCAGGGCCTCGTCGAAGTGCTTCTTCGCCAGCGCCTTCATGCCGGCCTGGTCGAGCATTCGGCCGAGCAGCACCCGGTACTCGACCGTGTTCGGCGACGCCTCGACGGCCTTCTGAGCGAAGGCACTGATTTCCTTGATGTCTCCACCGTTTCGCTCGAGCAGGGTGGCGGCCTTGAACGCCGCGACGTGATTGCTGGCGCTGGCGTTGACGGCGGCCTTGAAGGCGGCCAGCGCCAGCTCTTCGTTGCCTTGATTCAGCGCGTCGAGCCCGCGCTTGTAGTCGGTCTCGCTGCGCAGCAGTTCGGCCTTCTTGCGAACGTCGTTGAGGAGCGACTTCACCTCGGCGTTCTGTGGGTCGATCTGGGTGGCGAGGTTGAGCAGCGTGAAGGCGTGGCTGTACTCCTGCTTGGCGATGTGGGCCTTCGCCTTGCTGAGCTGCTCCGAGACCTTCGACGCCTTCGCCAGGTACGGGTGCCGCGAGAGGCGGGCGCGGCGCTCGGCGTCGCGGGCCTCTTCTTCGGCCGTCTTCGGAGCGGCGGGCTGCAGCGCGGGGCTGGTGCCGGTCGCCGCGCGAATCGCGGCGCGCACGAAGGGGTTCGCGTCGAGGTAGGCCTGCCGCTTGTCGGCGTCGGTGAGACCGTTGTTGGCCTCGACGAGGCGCTTGAAGATCGAATCGATGCGCTGGCGGAAGGAGCCGAGCTCGCGGCCGTGGTAGCGGTCGGGGTGGAACTTGCGAGACAGCGCGTGAAACGCGTCGCGCACCTGCTCCGAGGTCGCGCCCGGCGCGATGCCCAGCACCTCGAAGTGGTTCGAACCCAGCTTCGCTTCGATCGCGAGGATCTCCTTCTGCCGATCCTCTGGAATGTCGACCTTCTCCATCTCAGGCATCGGTGGTTCCGCCCCCGCGGACATTTCAGAGCGAGCGCTCGAACAGCGTCAACCCCTCGGTCAGCTGCGCGTCAGTGGTGATGTACGAAGGCGCGAAGCGAATGGTTCGTTCGCCGGCGAGGTTGACGAGCAGCCCGTTCTGACGGCACCGCGCCACCACGTCGGCGGCGCCCGTGTCGACTTCGATGCCGAACAGCATGCCTCGCCCGCGGCACTCGACGACGCGCCCGGGCTTTCGGGCCTTGAGCTCGTTGCCGAGGCGGTGCAGCAGCGCCCCCTTCTCGGCGTTCGAGGCGAGCATCTGTGGGCTGGTCGCGAGATCCCACGTGGCGACGGCTGCCGCGGCCGCGACCGGGTTTCCACCGAAGGTCGAGCCGTGCGTTCCCGACGGCAGCGCCTTGCCGACGGCGTCACCGCAGATCATCGCGCCGATGGGCAGCCCATTGCCGAGCGACTTCGCGAGCGAGATGGCGTCGGGCTGAATGCCGTGGTGCTGATAGGCAAACGGCTTGCCGGTGCGGCCGATGCCCGTCTGCACCTCGTCGATGAGCAGCAACAGCCCGTGCTCGTCGCAGAGCTCGCGCAGCCCCTGCAGGAACCCCTCGGGCGCGGGGCGAACGCCGCCTTCGCCCTGAATGGGCTCGATGAGAATCGCCGCCGTCTGCGGGCCGACGAGCTTCTTCACCGCCTCGAGATCGCCCATGGGCGCATAGACGAAGCCCTTCGGGAGCGGCTCGAAGCCGGCCTGGTACTTCGGCTGCGCGGTGGCCGTGACGGTCGCGAGGGTGCGGCCGTGGAAGCTGCCTTCGAAGGTGATGATCTCGCTGCGCGCCTTGTTGCCGGCGATCTCGTGCTGCCAGCGGCGCGCGAGCTTGATGAGGGCCTCGTTCGCCTCGGCGCCCGAGTTGCAAAAGAACGCGCGCGAGTCGGTGCCGCCGAAGGCCTTCGTGAGCCGCTCAGCGAGCTGAATCTGGGGCTCGCTGTAGAAGACGTTGGAGACGTGCCACAGGGTCTCGAGCTGCTTCTTCGCAGCGTCGACGACGGCCGGGTGACAGTGCCCGAGCGCGCACGTCGCGATGCCCGAGATGAGATCGAGGTAACGGCGACCCTCGGCGTCCCACACGTAGGCGCCTTCGCCCTTCACCAGCACGACGGGCTGCTGCTTGTAGTTCTGCAGCAGGTGATGCTTCGCGCTGTCGACCAGGCGATCGGTCTTCGTGGGGGCCGAAACGGCAGACTCGGAGGCGGCTTTGGCTTCGATCATGACGACCTCGACTTACAAGATGTAGCGCGACAGATCTTCGTCCTTCACCAGGCCCGACAGCCGCTCGCGCACGAAGGGCACGTCGATGGTGATGGTCTTGCTGCCTCCGTCGCCGGCAGAGAACGAGACGTCTTCGAGCAGCCGCTCGAGAATCGTGTGCAGGCGCCGCGCGCCGATGTTCTGGCTGCGCTCGTTCACCAACTGCGCGAGGCGGGCGAGCTCGAGAATCGCGTCGTCAGTGACGGCGAGCGTGACGCCTTCGACCGACAGCAGCGCCGTGTACTGCTTGAGCAGCGAGTTCTTCGGCTCCTTCAGAATGCGCACGAGGTCGTCGCCGGTGAGCGGCTCGAGCTCGACGCGAATCGGGAAGCGGCCCTGCAGCTCGGGAATGAGATCGGAGGGCTTCGAGACGTGGAAGGCCCCCGCCGCGATGAAGAGCACGTGATCGGTCTTCAGCGGCCCGTACTTGGTGGTGACGGTGCTGCCTTCGACGATCGGCAACAGATCGCGCTGCACGCCTTCGCGTGAGACGTCGGGCCCGCCACCCTTCCCGCCTTCGCGACTGGCGATCTTGTCGATCTCGTCGAGGAAGATGATGCCGTCGTTCTCGGCGCGCTTGAGGGCGTCGCGGGTGACGCGGTCCTGATCGATCAGCTTCGCCGACTCCTCGGCCTCGAGCAGCTTGAGAGCTTCGGGCACGGCCGCCTTGCGTTTGCGGGTGCGGCTCTGCCCGGGGAAACCCTTGAAGAGATCTTGCAGGTTGACGCCCATCTCTTCGAGGCCCTGGCCCGAGAAGTTGCGCACGAACATGAGGTTCGAGTCCTGCACCTCGACCTCGACGATCTCGTCGTCGAGCGTGCCGGCGCGGAGCTGCGCGCGCAGCTTCTCGCGGTCGCTCTCCGAGAGCCGGGGCGCAGACGAGTTCGCAGCGCTCAGCCCGAAGCCGCCGCCACCGGAGCCCTTCTTGAGCAACTCGGCGAGGCGATCTTCGGCGGCCTCGACGGCGCGATCGCGAACGCGAATGAGCTCTTCGTCACGCACCAGCGCGATGGCGGCCTCGACGAGATCGCGCACCATCGACTCGACGTCGCGCCCCACGTAGCCGACCTCGGTGAACTTCGAGGCCTCGACCTTCACGAACGGAGAGCCCGCCAGCTTCGCGAGCCGCCGGGCGATCTCGGTCTTCCCGACGCCGGTCGGCCCGATGAGGATGATGTTCTTCGGCGTGATGTCTTCTTTGAGCTCGCCGGTGACCTGCTGACGACGCCAGCGGTTGCGTAGCGCGATGGCGACGGCGCGTTTGGCCTTGGTCTGCCCGACGATGTAGCGATCGAGCTCGCCGACGATCTCCCGTGGGGTGAGCGACGAGCGCATCAGAGCTCCTCCAGCACCAGGTTCGGGTTCGTGTAGATGTCGATGTCGGCTGCGATGCGCAGCGACTCTTCGACGATCTGCCGCGCCGACAACTTCGAGTGCTGCAGCAACGCGCGGGCAGAGGCGAGCGCGTACGAGCCGCCCGAGCCCACGGCCGCGATGCCGAAGTCGGGGTCGATCACGTCGCCTGCACCCGAGAGAATGAACGTGCGCTCGGCATCGGCGACGACCAGCAGCGCCTCGAGCCGGCGGAGGAACCGATCGGTCCGCCAGTCCTTCCCCAGCTCGACACAGGCGCGCGGCAGGTTCTTCTGGAACTCGAGCAGCTTCGCCTCGAAACGCTCGAAGAGCGTGAACGCGTCGGCCGTGCCGCCTGCGAAGCCGGCGACGACCGAGCCATCGCCGAGTCTGCGCACCTTCTTCGCGTTGCCTTTCATCACGATCTTGTCGAGCGTCACCTGGCCGTCGCCACCGATGACCGTCTTGCCGTCGCGCCGGACGCACAGAATCGTCGTCATGGTTTGCGGTGTAACAGGTTGCGTGAACATGGCCCACCACCCGCTCGGCGAGTCGGCCCATGGAATTTCTTCGGGTGACGCCGTGAGAAATCCGACGTCAGCTCGCCCGCCGATGAAGCCGCCAGTCACCTCGATCTGGGTGGGAACTGTCGACCACGAGGCGTCGCTCGAAGGAGCGCTCACCGTCGACGTGACGGCGTGCGACGGCGATGGGCTGGGCTCGGCGTTCTCACGGGCGGCTGGCGCGCCCCAGCTCGCCTCGGCGATTCGCGAAACGCGCGTGCTGGCTGCGCCGACCCGCTCGGCGAAGACGTTGCTCGATGGGTTGTCGTTCGCCTCGGCGCTACTCGCGCGCGCAGCCGACGAACTACCCGCCGCCGTGAACGCGGTCGTCGTCTTCTACGGGGTGGAGCACGAGTCGGGCGTGGTGCGGGTCGACGGCCTCGAGTTCCGCACCTGGCCTCGCTGAGCAGGTGATCCCGTCGGCTGAAGAGAAGAACACCAGCCCGGCTTCGCGGCTCGCGACGAGGCGCTGAACGGCCTTTCGTCGCTGCGCCTGGCCTTCAGCTTCGATTCGATTCGCCACGCTCGCCGTCTCAGAACGCTGGTGGGCGCAGGCCACCCGCGTCACGAAGAAGAGGTCTGCCGACGTGCGACTGGCCAGGGCATCGATTGCGCGCGCTGGCGAGGCCGCTCAGCGGCGGAGGAGGACGTAGACCGCTCCCGTGCCGCCGTCTTCGGGTCGCGCCGAACAGAAGGCGAGCACCTGTCGTGCAGGCCGCCCGTGCGTGAGCCACGCCTGTACGCCCTGCTTCAACACGGGAATCGAGTCTTCCGAGTGCAGCCCACGGCCCGTCACCACCAGCACGCACCGATGGCCCGCGACGCGCGCGTCGTTGATGAACTTCTCGAGCGCGGGTTTCGCGGCGTCCTTCGTGAGACCGTGCAGATCGAGCGTCGCGCGGGGCGGGAACTCACCGCGGCGGAGCTTGCGCAGCACGCGCTCGTCGAAGCCCTGCACCGCCCCTTCGAGGAACTCGGTGGAGTCCGCGAGGCTGAACGAGCCCTCTTCCGACACCAACTCCGCCAGGCGGGCGAGCGACTCGGCCTCTTCGGTCGGAATGCGCAGCTGATCGGCCGACGGCGGCTCTTTGGGCGGCACGCGCTCGACCTTCGCCTTCACCGGAGCCACTTCTCCGATGGCCTCGAGGAACAGCGCGGCGTCGGCGTCTTCGGAGCTCGCTGCCCGCTTCTTCTCGGCTTTCGACATCGGCGCGGGCTTCTGCGGCTCGGCCTTCTTCGGCTGCTCGAGCTTCACGGCCTTGAAGGGGTTGTTGAACGGCTCGGGTTTCTTCGCCACGTCACGCCCTCGGGTGCGCGTCGTCGTACACCTTCTGCAGCTGCTCGAAGGACACGGCCGTATAGCGCTGGGTGGTAGAGAGGCTCGCGTGACCGAGCAGCTCCTGAATCGATCGCACATCGGCGCCAGAGGCGAGCAGGTGCGTCGCGAACGAGTGCCGCAGCGCGTGGGGTGACACGTCACGCGTGATGCCCAGCTGCTTCACGTAGCGATCGAGGTGGTTCTGCATGCTGCGGGTGGTGAGCCGCCCGCCGCGGAAGTTGAGGAACATCGCCTGCGGGTCCTGCTTCGGGCGGGGCTTTGCGAGCAGCTCTCCACGCCGAACCAGCCACGCGTTGATGGCCTCGACCGCGCCTTCGTTCAGCGGAACGAGGCGCT
>JAEUJR010000437.1 GCA_016793585.1 Archangium sp. | reverse complement strand
GTCGCTGCACGAAATGACGAAGCAGTACCAGGGCACGTTCGGAATGCCGGTGACTGGGGTTCCCCCATCGGGCGAGAGCGGGTTGCCACTCCCGCCACCGCACCCGCATCCGTCGCAGAAGAAGAGGAGTGCGTTGAGCATCAGCAGCCGGCCGAAAGAACGCACGGCCCGAACCGTCTCCTACCCTGGGCGCTGTGGTCAACACCGCGAGAACTGTAAAGATAACAATGGCTTGTCGGTCTTGCCTTGGGGGTGGTTGTGAGCGTTTGTCCTACACGCTAGAGGGGCTCGCATGCTTCGCACTTCGACGGTCGTCTTCGCGGCGTTTCTGTGTGCCTGTGGTGGCCCGCTCTCGGTGGTCGACGACGAGCCGAACGACGACTTCGAAGCGCAGACTGACGCCGAGCTGACGAAGCTGGTTCGCGCGACCGGTGGCGGCCTGACGGTGACGTTCAAGCCGGTGCTGGTGTCGCGCGTCGAGAACAACCAGAAGAAGTGGATCATGGAGGGCACGGCGAGCCGCGATCTCTCCGAGGCCTTCTCGTTCGTGCCTGATGACGCGTTCGGCGAAGCGCGGCTCACGGGAGCGCGCACGTTCGAGGTCGCGCTCGCCGATGGCTCCGAGCTCAACAGCATTCTCTCGGGGTTGAAGTTGCTGGTGAAGCTGACGCCGACGGGCTCGACGAAGTCGGTCACGGCCGGAGTCGATCTGCAGCCGCGCTTTCTCTCGAGCAAGGGCTCGACGCGCATCACGGTGTCGCCCGAGGTGAACCCGGTCTACGCGCGTGGCGGGCTCACCTACCGGGGCCGTGCGCGCGCTGCGTCGGGCACGCTCTCGACTGCGACGACGACCGATGGCGCGGTCATCAACGTCGCGCTGCGCACGAGCGGTCTGGGCGAATACGACGTCGATTTTTCGTATGACAACCTCTCCATCGCGCTCGACGTGCCGGGCGTGAACGCCAGCACGGTGGATTTCACGGGGGCTTCGACGACGGGTCAGGTGCGCACGAAGCGCGCGGTGCTCGGCGTGACGGTGAAGGCGCTCGCGCTCACCACCGACGACCCCTACCAGGTGTGGCCGTCGGCGACGTGCCCGACTGCGGTGCGCACGTGCCTGAACGCGACCGCGGTCGGAGCGACCGACTTCGGTGACTGCGGCACCTATCGCGAGGTGCGCGCGTGCGGTCTGCCGAATCAGATTCCGTCGCTGTTCCCGTCGCCCGACGACCTCACGCCGCTCAACACGGCGCTCGCCGCGCTGCAGCTGCCTGCGGGCAAGACGGTGGCGTACTCGGTGTTCGGACTTCACGACACGCGCAACGTGACGCCTGAACTCGCTGCGCGGGCGTGGCTCGATCAGACCGGAACCACGGCGACGCCCGGCGCGACGCTCACCGCGGGTCAGGTGAACACGCTGCTCGATGGCTGGGCGGCGCGCTCGATGGTGCCTGCGGCCCAGCGCGCGATGTTCCAGAACAGCTTCCGTGCGCTCCGGCTCGATGGGCGGTCGGCGAGCGGAGCGACCGAGACGCACGTGGTGCTGCTGTTCACCTCGGCGGCGCGCGTGGTGGTCTTCACGCTGCGCTGAACGGACGGCGAGAACGAGTTCAACCACTCCGATGGTGGTCGGAGTCGTGCTCGCGCGAGTCGGGTTCGGCAGCGAGAACGAGTTCAACCACCCAGAAGGTGGGAGGAGTCGTGCTCGCGCGGGCCGAAGACTCCGCCGCCGGCTGCGAGAACGAGTTCAACCACCTGGATGGTGGTCGGAGTCGTGTTCGCGAGGAGCGGGTTCGCTCCGGCGCGAACGTCACATCAGCGCGATGAGCATCACGCCGAGCGCGACGACGCCAGCGCTCGCGGCCGCCCAGATATCGAACCGCACGGGCCCTTCCCACGCCGCGTCGACGCCCTCGGCGCTTTCCTCTTCTTCGTCTTCCTCCAGCTTCCACTGAATCGCCGGCGCCGCGCGCCGCGCGGGCTGCACCTTCGGAGCAACGACCGGCGCAGGCGCGACGAACGGTGCAGGCCGATGCGCGGCGACCCACGTCGACACCGCGTGCGTCGACGGCTCGAGTCCCATCTCTCCGAAGAGCGCGAGCAGCTGACCGTCGACCTGCGCGAGGCGGTACGGGCGCTCCATCGGGTCGGCATCGAGCAGCGTCAGCACCAGCCCATCGAGCGCATCGTCGACGGTCGGGTTGAACCGGCTCGGCGGAGCCAGCTGCCCACCCGCGCGCTTCGCCGCTTCCGCTGGCGTGAGGCCCGAGAACAGCCGGTAGAACACGGCGCCCAGGCTGTAGAGATCTGACAGCAAGTCAGGCACGCCACCCACTCCCAGCTCGGGAGCCGCGGCCTCGACGCGCAGCGACGGTTTGATCAGCACGTGCCCGAGCACGTCGACCGACAGCGAGGTCGTGTCGAACGGCCCGATCGCCTGCCCGGTCGCGTGATGATCCTCCACGGCTCGCACGAGGGCGTGGGCCAGCTGCAACGCGGCGTCGAGCGGCATGCGGCCTTCGACCAGCAGCGCTTCGAGGGAGTGACGGGTCACGTTCGGCAGGCGGTTGCGAGCGTTCATGCCCGTGACGCTGAGCAAGCGCCCGGCCAGCGCACGATTCCGGGTGGTTCGCTTGCGGCGGCGCTTCGACTGCAACCTGCCGAGGTGCGGATCCGGGTGTGCGGGTGCTCCGGTGCCACCTCGAGTTCACAGCAAGACAGTTCGCATCGCCTTCTCGAGCAGCCGCCGCAGCGGAGCCTCGTCAGCGCGCGCGAGGGCCTCCTCCCATGTCAGCCACTGCGCCCCGTGCGACTCGTTCGGGTCGTGCGCCAGCGCTTCGGGGTTCCTCGCCACCACCAGGTACCGCACGTCGAGGTGCCGGTGCTCGGGCTCGCTCTTCCTCGCGGGAATCACGTGCACGTCGACGTCGAGGGGCCGAGGCGCAGAGGGGTGCAGCACCACGTCGAGCGCCGTCTCTTCGCGCGCCTCTCGCAGCGCCGTCGACTCCATCGAGCCACCATCGGCCTCGTCGGCGTGCCCACCCGGTTGCAGCCAGCGGTTCAACTTGGCGTGGAGCACCAGCAGCACTCGCGCGCCATCTGGCGTCACCACCACCGCGCTCCCGGTGAAATGCCCCGGCCACTGGTCTCGCGCGAACGGGCGCTCGAGCGACGTCGCGAACTCGCGCATGACGGCGAGGTCGGTGCGCTCCTTCTCGTCGGTGGGGTGATGCGAAGCGAGCAGCGCGGTGAGCGTCATGGCGAAAGCGGGTATGCCCTCAGCTCGTTCGCGGTGTCACCAGGCGTGAAGAGCCAGTCTCGCGTCGCGCCGAGCACCACGGACTCGGGAAACGCGGTGCCGCGTGCGCCGTCGGGCCCGTGACGCAGCAGCAGCAGCGTTCGCGCGCCCGCGTCGGGCAACGAGAAGAGCAGCGCCGGGGCCTCGCCGACGACCTGAAAAGGGAAGGCACGCAGCAGCGGCTGGAAGCCCGGCGGCAACAGAAGGCCCACGCCGGCGTCCATCTTCCGGAGCGGCCGTACGGCCAGCGAGAGCGTTGAGAACTCGGGTGACACCGGGCCGGGCTTCTCGGCGAACCACGCCGCGCCGTCGTCGACAGCCACGAGCTGGCCGAGCCGCTCCTGACAATCAGCGAGCGTGCACCACCCCGTCGCCGTGAGCTGCGCCACCGACGTGCCCTCGAGCAGCGGCATCTGACCTCGCGTCGATGCGACGGGCTTCAACCCTCCGTCGGGGGCGGCGTCGAAGCGGCGATCATCGACGAAGACGGTCTTCTCGTCGCAGGTGGTGATCTTCGGAATCGAGGTGGCGCCGAACGACCAGACGCCCGTCTCGAGCAACCGCCCCGCGCCACGGTCCTCCAGCCGGCGCACCGCCGTCGTGCCCTCGATCATCCACACGACGTCGCGCGTGGCGGCCACGCTCGTCGCGAGCTGAAACGACTGCTGGCCCGCATCGGAGAACGCCGTGAACCCCTGCGCTGCGCGACAGAAGGTGGTGCCCGCGACGGTGCGCGCAGGCTCGCGGCACGGCTCGGGGAAGGTCGTCGTGAAGGGCAGCCGCTGCTCACGCCGCGCCACCAGCACTTGCACGTCGACGACCGCGATGGCCGGCTCGATGAAGAGCCGCAGCTCGTAGGTTCCCGCGCGAAGGGGCGGCACCGAGAGCGAGACGTCGATGCCCACGTTCGACTCGACGAGGTTCACCACCGATGACGGCACCGTCGCGCCGCTGGAGTCTTCGAGCGTCGGAACCACCGACAACACGCCAGGAAGTCCGCACGACGGCCCATCGATGGGCAGGCGCAGCACCGTGTCGTCTTCGAAGTGAAGCGGCGTTCGAATGGGCGGCACGATGCCACCGACGCAGCGCTTGGGCGGCGGAGGGGAGCAGGCCACCAGGAGCAGCACGAGGGCGACGAAGCGCACTGGCTGTTCATAGGAACTTCGACGAAGGAACGAAAGCCACCTCGGCGCACGCTCCGCTATGGTGCCCGCCATGGCGCGAGTGCTGGTCATCGACGACAACGACACCATGCGGGAAGGCATGGCCGTGACCTTGAAGAAGGCCGGCCACGAGGTGCTCGCCTTTCGCAACGGGCTCGAAGGCGTCGCAGGGTTCCAGGCGAAGGGTGCAGACGTCGTCGTCACCGACCTGAAGATGGAGGCGATGGACGGCATCGAGGTCGTCAAGCAGGTGAAGGCGCACGACGCGGGCGTGGTGGTGCTCGTCGTCACCGCCTTCGGCACCATCGAGACCGCCGTCGAGGCGATGCGCTTTGGAGCGCACGACTTCGTGCAGAAGCCGTTTCCACCCGATCTCCTCCGCGCGAAGGTCGACTCGGCGCTCGAGCTCTCCCGCACGCGGCAGCGCGTCACGCGGCTCGAGGCGGTGACCGAGGCGCTGTCGAGCGATCTCGCCGAGCGCTCCGGCATGCACCTGCTCGGTGATTCGGAGCCGATGCAGAAGCTGAACGTCGCCATCAAGCGCTCGGCCGCGACCGACGCGACCGTCATCGTTCACGGCGAGTCAGGCACCGGCAAAGAGCTGGTCGCGCGCATGCTGCACGACCTCTCTCCGCGAAAGGCGAAGCCCTTCGTCACCACCCACTGCGCGGCGCTCGCCGAGACGTTGCTCGAGAGCGAGCTGTTCGGTCACGAGCGCGGCAGCTTCACCGGCGCCGTGAAGCGCAAGCTGGGCCGCTTCGAGCTCGCCGATGGCGGCACGCTCTTCCTCGACGAGATTGGTGAGATCAACGCCTCGGTGCAGACGAAGCTGCTGCGCGTGCTGCAGGAGCGCGAGATTCAGCGCGTCGGCGGTGAAGACACGGTGAAGGTCGACGTCCGTGTCGTGTGCGCGACGCACCGCGATCTCAAAGCCGAGGTCGCCGCGGGCCGCTTCCGCGAAGACCTCTACTATCGCCTGCACGTGGTGCCGCTGGTGGTGCCTCCGCTGCGCGAACGCCCCGAAGACATTCCGCTGCTCGCGCGCCACTTCATCTCGAAGCACGGCCCGCGCATCAACCCGCAGGTGAAGGCGCTGTCGGCCGACGCGATGCAGGCGCTCCACCGCTACGCGTGGCCTGGCAACGTGCGCGAGCTCGAGAACGCCATCGAGCAGTCGCTCGTCTTCGCCGAAGGCGCGACGCTCGAAGAGAAGGAGCTGCCTGCCTTCCTTCAGAGCGCCTCGACGCGCGTGGCGCAGACGCCCGGCGGCCTGCCGATTCCGCACGGCGACCGCCCGCTGCCCGACATTCTCGAAGACCTCGAGCGCCAGCTCATTCAGCGCGCCTACGAGAAGGCGAAGGGCGTGAAGACCGAGACCGCGCGGCTGCTCGGCATCAAGACGAGCGCGCTCTATTACAAGCTCGAGAAGTACGGGTTCATTCAGAAGGGTGAAACACCCGAGGAG
>JAEUJR010000375.1 GCA_016793585.1 Archangium sp. | reverse complement strand
GTGAGCTGTTGCCCCTGCTGAACGGGTGAACGGAGCCCTCGCACACGGGCCCACTGCCCCCTTGAACGCGTGCAACCCATCGGTCTTCCGAGGCTTTTCTTGCCTCACAGATGTCACACAAGCCGACTTGTGGACCCACCGATCATCCATGTTACTCAGGTGGTGAGTGCCGGCCCGTTCGCCGTCCTCCCGACACAAGATTCGTGGTGCCGAAAGGCCCCGAGGGCGTGCTCGAGTGAGGAAAGCAGAACAGGCCGGCACTCGTTTTGTTTGGTGCCGCGGAGGGGACTGCATGCGGGTGTTGCTGCTGTCGCTGGCGCTGGGAGTGTGGGGGTGTTCGGGCCTGAATCGGGTCGTCAAACCGCCTCCACAGCCGCTCGAGCTGACGACCGTCTTCGTCTACCCCGTCACCCTCAACGGCATGGAGCGCAACCCACCGCGGGTCTTCGAGCTCTCGCAGCGCGCGCTCGATCGGGCGGTGAAGGAAGGCGGCGAGAAGCTCGCGTTCTACGGCCCGCTCGAGTTCAAGGTGATGAAGCCCGAGGTCGACAACGCCTGGGTGGCGACCGATGCGATTCCGGTGCTGGTTCGTTCGGGGTCGAGGCCTGATCAGGGCGCGGCGCTGCGCATCACCGTGGAGCGCCGCGTCGCGAGCTCGAGCACGCTGACCGAGACGAAGAAGGGCGCGAAGGCCACCTCGAACGAAGAGACGACGTGGCTGGTGCACGCCGAGCTGCTCCACCCTTCGTCGACGACGACGCTGATCGAGCTCTCGGGTCAGGTGCTCTTCGACCCCTTCGCGACACCGCCGC
This sequence comes from Archangium sp., assembly GCA_016793585.1. The sequence goes on along the minus strand of JAEUJR010000375.1, from coordinate 2,022 downwards.
CCGAGGCCGAGTGGGATCCAGCGCCGCAGCTGACCGTGCTCGTTGACTCGATCGTCTCCGCGGCCGTGAAGCACGCGCTCGATCATGCGGCGACCCGCTCCACCCTGCCCCTCGGTGCTGCGACTTTTGCCGTCACGCCGGCGACTGCGCAGTGGTTTCCGGAAGGCGCGAGTGACGCCGAGGCCGACGCGCTCCAGCGGGAGATTCAGCTGCAGAACAAGGCGCGGCTGCTCGCTCCCGGAGTGACGGAAGCGCAGGCCACGACGCTCGCGAAGGCGATCGCGGGCACGGCCGTGCTCTCGGGTGACGAAAAGCTGCAGCCCGGCGACGTGGTGCTGAAGGTCGATCAGGTGCCGGCGCTGCCGAACGTGCTCTCGCGCATTCGGTTCAAGCAGGCGCCCGCTGAGCTCGAGGTGAAGCGTGCCTCGGGCGCCGTCGAGCCGCTCGTCTGGCCGTGATCAGTTCAGCAGCGTCGGCTTGCCCGAGGGTGGGCCCGACGTCATGCCCATGCGCGTGCGCATGTACTTCTCGATCACGCTCAACAGCCCGTCGAACGCGTCTCGCATCGCCCACGCCTGGTGATCGACGTCCGAGAGCCCGCCGGCCTTCTTGAGCCCGTCACGCAGCGCGGTCTGCACTCCGGGGCAATCGGGGCGCGCGTCGATGAGCTGCTTCGCCACCTGCTGATAGAGCCGGTAGCACTTCTCGATGTCGCCTTCGTTGTACGCAGGCGCGCCCTGCGAGATCACTCCGGCGATGGCCTTCGTGGTGGCCTCGAGGCCCGCGAGGTTCGAGCCCTCGAGCAGCGACAGCGGGTGCTGCGGAATCTGGCGTGTCGGGCCGCGCCTGGGCCGGTTGAGCACCGAGAGCGGCAGCTGCTGGTTCATCGGCATCAGCGGCTCGATGTGCTTCCACGGCACGCCGAGCGCCACCACGCCGTCGTCGCTCTCGGCCATGGTCACGATGCCCAACACCGAGCCATCGGCACCCACGAGCGGCCCACCCGACGCGTCGGACGGAACGGGCCCCTGCATCGTGTAGACGGTGAGCCCGGGGCCGATCACCTGCGGGTTGCCGAGCACGCCTTCGACCCAGCGCACGCGATCTTCACTGGGCACCAGGCCGAAGACGAACACCTTCTGGCCCTCTTCGGCGATCTTCGAGCCCGCAGGCTTGACCGGAGACGCGTCGAGCAACCCCACGTCGAGGATCGCGAGGTCGCGCTTCACGTCGACCGCACAGACGGACTGCACCGGCAGCCGCCTGCCATCGGAGAGGTGCGCGACGATCGTCTTCTCGTTCGCCACCACGTGGAAGTTGGTCACGATGCGACCGTTGGGCGCGACGAAGCCCAGCCCGTAGGCGCGCTCCAACTCGAGGACGACGATCGCCGTGGCCGCGTCCAACGGAGTCATCTGTCGCGGCTCCCTGAAGACTGAACCATCTGCCACTCCACGCACGGGCCGGCCCCGTGCGATACCTGACCCATGCCCGAACCGCGCCCGTGGAACCTGCTGCGAACCAGAGCCGAGCGGGACTTTCGCATCTTCACAGCCAACACGCTCGACGTCACCGACCCCCGAACGGGCACCGAGTACGTCCGTACCGTCCTCAAGTGCCCTGACTGGGTCAATGGGGTTGCCCTCACTCCCGATGAATCGGTGATCCTGGTCCGCCAGTTCCGCTTCGGCACCTGGTCGAACACCCTGGAGCTCCCCGGCGGCATGGTCGACCCCCATGAGACCGACATTCAGGGCGCCGCCTTGCGCGAGCTCGAGGAGGAGACCGGCTACGTTCCAGGCTCAGTGGAACTGCTGGGCGTCTCGCTGCCCAACCCCGCGATTCAGACGAACCGGCTGCACAGCTACCTCGCGCGCGACTGCCGCAAGGGGCACGACGGCAAGCAGGACGGCAGCGAAGACATCGAGCTGGTGCTGGTGCACCGCCGGCAGATCGCCGACCTGGTGAAGCGCGGAGAGATCTCGCACGCCCTGGTGCTGGCGGCGTTTCTGTTCGACAGCC
>JAEUJR010000335.1 GCA_016793585.1 Archangium sp. | reverse complement strand
AGCTGTCGAGCGCGAACGAGACGCAGATCAACCTGCCGTTCCTCACCGCCGACGCGACGGGCCCCAAGCACCTCGACATCAAGCTCTCGCGCGCGAAGTTCGAGCAGATGATCGCCGACTTCGTCGAGCGCAGCCTCGCGCCGTGCCGTCAGTGCATCAAGGACTCGGGCCTCACCGTCTCGCAGATCGACGAGGTCGTGCTGGTCGGTGGCTCCACGCGCATTCCCGCCGTTCAGGAAGCAGTGAAGAAGCTGTTCGAGAAGGAGCCCAACCGCTCGGTGAACCCCGACGAGGTCGTCGCAGTCGGCGCGGCGGTGCAGGGCGCGGTGCTCTCGGGCGACGTGAAGGACATTCTGCTGCTCGACGTGACGCCGCTCTCGCTCGGCGTCGAGACGCTCGGTGGCGTGTTCACCAAGCTCATCGAGCGCAACACCACGATCCCCAGCCGCAAGTCCGAGACGTTCTCGACGGCCGCCGATGGCCAGACGCAGGTCGAGATCCACGTGCTGCAGGGCGAGCGTGAGATGGCGAGCGGCAACCGCAGCCTCGGCCGCTTCCACCTGTCGGGTCTGCCGCCCGCGCCGCGTGGCGTGCCGCAGATCGAGGTCTCGTTCGACATCGACGCCAACGGCATTCTGAAGGTCACCGCCAAGGACAAGGCGACCGGCAAGGAAGCCAACGTCACCATCACCAACAACTCGGGCCTCTCGAAGGAAGAGGTCGAGAAGATGGTGCAGGACGCGCACGCGAACGAGTCGGCCGACAAGGCGCGCCGCGAACTGGTCGACCTCAAGAACCAGGCCGAGAACATGGCCTACAGCCTCGAGAAGCTGGTGAAGGAGAACAAGGAGAAGCTCGGCGCCGAGACGGTGACGAAGCTCGAGGCCGCCGCGAAGTCGCTGCACGAGGTTCGCAACAGCGACGACAAGGCGAAGCTCGAAGAGACGCTCAAGGCCGCCCAGGAGGTCAGCTACAAGGCCGCCGAGGAGATGTACAAGGCCACGGGCGGCGCTCCGGGCGCTCCTGGAGCACCGGGTGCTGACGCTGGCGCAGGGGCCGGGCCGGCGGCGGGCGCAGGCGGCAAGAAGGACGATGTCGTCGATGCCGAGTTCCGTTCGAACTGACGCGAACCGCACCGTCGAGGTGTGAAGCATCCCGCGTGGCCACTGGGCTCCGCGGGATGTTTCGTTTCCGGCCGAGCGGGCAGAAATGACCTGAGGGAGCCGCTCCTCACGTGGAGGGCGCGCGTCTCCGACATGGGCGTACGTGCGCGCGCAGAACCGTGCGTGACTGCGTGCCGCCTGTGATCCACGAACCGCCACGCCCCCACGACAGTGACTTGTCTCGCACTGGCGTGCGCTCTCTACAGTCGGCGGCTTGATGAACGGCCTCGACGTCGAAGAGAAGCTCGCCGATGGCTCGGCGGTGGAGGTGTTCCTCGCGCGCTCTTCGAGCGGCCGGGTGCTGGTGCAGGTGAGCCGGCCCGAGCTGGGCAACGACATCGAGCTGTACGCGCGCTTCATGGACGTGACGCGGCGCTCGAAGCAGCTCAAGCACCCCGGGCTCGTCAGCGTCGATCACGTGCACTGCGCGAGCGATGGGCGCTTCGTCGTGGTGAGCGAGCCTGTCACGGGGAAGACGGCGGCGAGCTTCCTCGCCGAGCGCGGCCCGCTCTCGAGCGATCTGGCGATCTCGTGGGGTGTCTCGCTCGCCGAGGCGATTCAGTTTCTGCACGATCACGAGCTGGTGCACGGCTGTCTGTCGCCGCAGCACGTCTTTCTCGAAGGAGACTCCGACACGCCGACGGTGCGGCTGCTCGACACCGCGCTGATGCTGTTTCGCGACGTGCGCTCGTTGCCGGTGCCTCCGTCGCGGGTGCTGGTTCAGCCGCAATACCTCGCGCCCGAGCGGGTGGCCGGCAAACGCGCGACGCCTGCCTCCGACATCTACGGCCTGGGCGTGATGCTCTACGAGCTGCTGACGGGCGCGCCGCCGTTCTCGGGAGAGAACTCGGGCATCACCCGGCAGATGCACATCGTCTCGCCGGTGCCGCGCATGCCGCCGCACCTCTCGCTCTGGGACGACGTCTTCGATCGCGCGCTCGCGAAAGACCCTTCTGATCGGTTCGAGTCGATGGTCGCGTTCCGCCAGGCGCTGGTCGATCTCGAGCTGCGGGTCACCCACGTCGAAGGCCAATCGCCCATCGTCGCAGGCACGCTGATTCCCGAGGGCACGCAGCCGGGCATCAAGCCCCAGGGCACCGTCAACCTGATCGGCTCGTGGATCATCGAGAAGGTGCTCGGCGAAGGCGGCATGGGGCGGGTGGTGCAGGCCCGGCACATGACGCTCAACCGGCAGGCGGCGATCAAGATTCTGCACCCCGAGCTGACGAACCGACCCGATCAGGTGCAGCGCTTCGTGCAGGAGGCGCAGGCCATCAGCCAGCTCGATCACCCGAGCATCGTGAAGGTGTTCGATCTCATCAACGAGCCCGGGCGGGTCGCGTTCGTGATGGAGGCGCTCGAGGGCAAGAGCCTGAAGGTGCTCGCGCGAGAGCGGCCCATGGAGCTGCGCCGCGCGGTGCGGCTCATCACGCAAGCGGCCGAAGCGCTGGTCGCGGCGCACCGCATCGGCGTGATTCACCGCGACATCAAGCCCGACAACCTCTTCGTCGTCGAAGGCCCGAAGGAGCAGCTCAAGGTGCTCGACTTCGGCGTCGCCCGTGTTCGCCAGAGCCAGACCGAGGTCTCACGGCTGACGCAGGTCGGGCAGGTCGTCGGTACGCCGTTGTGGATGGCGCCGGAGCAGGTGCTCGGTCGCGACGTCGACGAGCGCGCCGATCTCTACGCGCTGGCCACGGTGCTCTACACGTTGCTCGCGCGACGCTTCCCCTTCGAAGGGGGCGCGATGAGCGAGGTCGTGATGTCACGGCTGTCGGGTGAAGCGCAGCCCGTGGGTGAGTTCACGTTTCTGGGCGAGCCGATTCCGAAGAAGCTGCAGCAGGTGCTCGCCGTCTGCCTCGCGCGCGACGTCGGCAAGCGCATGAGCTCGGCGAAGGCGATGGTCGAAGCGCTGAACGACGTGACGCGTGGCTTGTCGCAGCCCGTGCAGGAAGAACTCGAAGAGACGCCTTCGGGCCGGTGGAACCTGTTTCGCCGCAAGAAGACCGACGGCTAACCCGCCATTCGCTGCAGCAGGCCGCGCACGGTGAGCGGGCTCGAGCCCTCGGCCTTGTTGTTCACGATGATCCACAGCTGCCGTCGCGCCTGCTTCGTCGCCTGCACGAGACGCAGCACATCGGCGCGCATGGCCTCGTCCTGCGCCTGAATGCGATCGAACGGCGCGAACGCCTCTCTCGCCTCTTCGTAACCGACGCCCTGAGGCAACAGCAGCCGGCAGACGGCGAACGACGCGGTGAACGACTGCTCGCGCGCGAGCTGCTCGCCGAGCGTCGACATGCGCTCCCAGTGGTTGAAGACGTGGGCGACGTTGTGTCGCTGGAGCGTCTGGAAGTAGCCGGGCGTCATCCACTCCGGGTTGCGCAGCTCGACGGCGTAGGCGGGCCCACGCGGCAGGGCGGCGAAGAACTGCTCGAGCTTCTGGTTGAAGATCTGAGGCGCGAGCAGCTCGGAACGCGAGAGCGGCAACATCTGGAACAGCAGCGGCCCCAGGTGCTCCTTGAAGCTCGCGAGCGCGGGCGTGAGCACCTCGTCGCGAAACAGCTTCGGGTTCAGGAAGTCGGGGTTCGGCGCGCGCGTGCGTGGGTCGACGTACGAGCAGACGCGGCTCCAGACCTTCATCAGGCAGCGGAAGCCAGGCGGGAGCTGCTTCCCGTAGCCGGCGAGCTCCTGACTCGAGAGCGGCGCGTAGTAGCTGCGATCGATGCCCACGGTGTTGAAGAGCGGGTGGCGCGAATAGGTCTCGAGGCCGTGCGCGACGAGCTCGTCCATCGTCGGCTCGCCGGGGTACACGATTCCTTTCCACCCCGGGAACGTCCAGCTCGAGGTGCCGATGAAGACGTGCGCCGGCCGCTTCTGCGCCAGCGCTGCGTCCGCCTTTGTGTCGAGCGGCGGAGGTGGAAAGAGCGAGAACTGCATCAGGCGGGAGGGAGACCGCTCCAGCTGGTGGGATCTTGCGGACCGGCCGCAGGCTTCACGTCGACGACGAAGCCGGTGAGGTTCGCCATGCCCGAGACGCGCTCGAGTTGGTCGGGCCCATCGGCCGCGAGGATGTTCACGTTCACGCCGCGCGTCTTGTTCGCGATCGACAGCCCAGTTGCGTGCTGATGGCCCCAACCGTGAGGCAACGCCACCGTGCCCGGCATGAGATCGGCGAGCAGCTTCACCGGCACCCGCACGGTCGCGGTCGCGCTGGTGACGTCGGCGAACGCGCCATCGGTCAGCCCGCAGCGCTGGGCATCGGTCGGGTGCATGTAGAGGTGGTTTGTCTTCTCGTGCGTGAACGCCTCGATGTTGTGCGTCCACGAGTTGTGGGTCTGCACGGCGCGTTTGGTGATGAGCTTGAGCATGCCGGCGCGGGTCTTCTCGGCCTCGAAGTCGCGCTCGAGCTTCTTCGCGGCCTCCATCAAGAGCGTGGGCGCCAGCTGCACCTTCTTCGTCGGGGTGAGCACGCGCGTCGACGCGAAGTCTTCGGGCGTGTTCGCCTCGCGCAGCTTCCCGTGCGGGTGATCCTCCACCAGCGAGTCGAAGCCGGGCTGGCCAGTCACGCGCAGCAACATCGACAGCATCGCCTCTTGCGGCAGCTCGGGCAGCTTGCCCTTGCGGTGCAGCTTCGAGTGCACGGCCATCATGCCTTCGAGCATCTTCTGGGCGACCGCAGAGCCGAAGAGGTTGATGCCGCTGGCCTTGCAGAGCTCGAGGTAGATCGAGGCTTCGTCACGCTGCTCGTGCTCGGGTTCGACGATCGCGCGGGTGGCCTGAAGGTACGGCTTCTTCTGCAGGCCGAGCATGAGCGGGAAGATGAACGGCAGATCGGGGCGCTCGAGCGGTGTCGTCGCGGGTAACACGTAGTGCGCCACCGAGCCGGTCTCGTTGCGGAAGAGATCGAGCGTCACCAGCAGCTCGAGCGACTCGAACGCCTTCTTGAGCCGTCCCGAGTTCGCCATGGTGATGAGCGGGTTCCCTCCCGTGACGAAGAGCCCGCGCACCTGCTTGGGGCCGGGCGTGAGAATCTCGTCGGCCAGCACGCCGCCGGGGAACGCGTCGTTCACCGAGCCAAAGTCGCCGATGCGCGAGCGATCGGTGCGGGTGAGCACGCCGTTCTTCTTCCCGAACGCGGGGAAGTCGATGACGCCACGGCCGACGAGCGTGCCACCGCGTTTGTCGAGGTTGCCAGAGAGCAGGTTGATGCACTCCTGCAGCCAGAACCCGATGGACCCGTTGGTGCCCATGTTCACGCCGGTGGAGCAGTACAGCGACGCGCCCTTCGAGGTGCGGAAGACGCGCACGAGCTCACGCAGCGTCGCGGCAGGAATCGTCGTCACTTCTTCGCTGCGCTCCGGAGTCCACGGGCGGGCGAGCGCGAGCACCTCGTCGATGCCCTCGGCCTGCGCCTCTGCGCGCGACCGATCGATGCCGCCCTGCCGCTCGAGCTCCGAGAGGAACGCGAGGTAGAAGAACGGGTCGGTGTTCGGGCGAATGAAGTGGTGCTCGCCGGCGACCTTCGCGGTCTCGGTGCGGCGCGGGTCGATCACGATGATGCGTGCGCCGCGCTCCTTCATCTCTTGCAGCGTGCGGCCCGGGTTGGGCACCTGCAGGAAGCTCCACTTCGAGATGACGGGGTTCGCGCCGACGATGATCAGGCACTGCGTGTGATCGAGATCGGGGAACGGCTGTGTGAAGGGGAACCCGTAGACCGCGTTCGAGACGGCGAACTTGTTCGAGCAGTCTTGCGTGGCCGACGCGTACATCGATTTCGAGCCGAGGCCGGTCATGAAGCCCTGCGCGAAGACGGGGTGCAGCACGCCAAAGCCCGCCGCCGTGCCGACGTAGAGCGCGAGCGCATCAGCCCCGTGATCGCCCCGCAGCTGCTTCACCTTGTTGCCGATCTCTTCGAGCGCCTGCTGCCAGGTGACGCGCTCCCAGCGGGAGCCGATGCGCTTCATCGGCCACTTCACGCGATCGGGCGAATCGTACATCTGCGCCTGCTTCAGGCCCTTGGGGCACGAGAAGCCGCGGGTCGCGACGTGCTCTTCGTCGGGATGTACCTGCACGACCCGATTGTTCTCGACGGTGACCTTCAGGCCGCAGAGGGCCTCACAGATTCGGCAAAAGGAATGATGCGTTCCATCCGGCATGGCGGCGCTCATAACGCCTGCGCGTCAGGGCACCAATGTGAATGCCCGGCGACGGGTGAGGTCAGCGAGGCCCAGCCGGCCGTCGACGTTTTCTCCCGTGCAGAACAGCGACCCGTTGCCCTTGCGCGCGCAGGTGTGAAAGCGGCCGACCTGCACGTCGACCCAATCGGTGTCGGTGCCGACCTGCGTGAGGGCTCCGCGAGGATTGAGATCGCCGACCCCCAGTTGCCCTTCGATGCCGCGGCCAAGACACCAGAGCGAGCCATCGAGCTGCAGACCACACGCGTGGAACGTGTCGGTGCGGAACAAGTGCCATGAGGCAGTGCCGAGCCGCGTGGGCACGGGGTACTCCGAGATGCCGGTTTCGAACGAGCCGCCCTGACACCACACGCTGTCGTCGTTCGCGATCGCGCATGTTCCTTCTTGCGATGACGAGAGCGCCTTCCAGTCGGTGCGGGTGCCGATTCTCGTGGGCGGGCGAACCTGCGGCGGCGAACCAGCGCCGAGCCCGAGGTGACGGCGATCGTTGCGGCCCCAGCACCAGAGCGAGCCGTCGTTCTGAAGACCACAGGTGTGGCCCTGGCCGGGCTCGATGAGGCGCCACTGCGCGTTGCCCGAGATCGGTTGGGGCGAGGGCTGATCGGCGCCGGGGTGCGTGTCTGAGAGCCCGAGCTGGCCTTCCCAGTTCGCGCCCCAGCACCAGCCCGACGCGTCCGACAAGACGACGCAGGTGTGGCTGTTCGTGGTCGAGAGTGATCGCGCCGGGTGCGGGAGCGTGACTCGCGTGGGCGCCGGTCTCGGCAGCAGATCGCCCACGCCGAGCTGGCCGGCCTGGTTGCTGCCGAAACACCACACGCTGCCATCAGCCTTGAGCGCGCAGGTGTGTTGCTCGCCCGTGGAGATCGACGCCCAGTCGGTCGCGTCGTCGACGAACGCGGGCGTCTTGCGAAGCATCGTGTCGCCGAGGCCGAGTGCGTTGTCGGCGCCTTCACCCCAGCAGCGCAGTCGGCCCGCGCGAATGTCGCAGGTGTGGCGGTAGCCCAGGCTGAGGAAGCGGCCGCCGCTCACGCTGGGAACGGGCATGCCTCCGTCGTAGGGGAACAACACCGGCAGCTCGGTCACGCAGGCAGAGGTGAAGAGAAAGAGCAGGGCGACCCTCACCACGCACCTCCCGCGCCCACGGTGAGCCCGCCTTCGAAGCCTGTCGTGCTGGTGACGCGCCGGTCACCATCGATGGCCGCGACTCCAACGAGCGGCGCGCCCGCCGTGAGCCGCGCGAAGAAGAGCACGGGCCTCGTCGCCCACCGCAGCTCGGCTCCAGCGCGAAGCGTCGAGAGCCAGCCCGTCGCGGTCGCTCCGGTCGCGGGAGCGCGTGGCGTTCCCTCGAGCCGAACCCAACCCAGGCGGGCTCCTGCGACTGCGCCGATCGCGAAGCGCCCGAGTTGAAGCAGATCGAACACGCCATGAAGTGCGCCGATGATCGCGAGCGTGGTGACGCGGCCCGAGGGCGCCTCGGAAGGAATGGCCGAGCGGAAGCCCGCCTCGAGCTGCAGGTGAAGCCGGTTTCCGAAGCGATGCCGCGCGAACACGTCGACACCGCCGTGAAGTTGGCCTCCGGTGAACGCTTCTCCTGCGAGCTGGGCGCCGAAGCCCCATGAGGGCGCCACTTCGGGCTCCGACGGCGCGAGGCCAGGCAGCTCCCGTCTCGCTTCACGCAGCAGCTCTCCGAGGCTGGAGCCGATCGTCAGCGCGTAGCCATCAGGCGGAACGGCGGAGAGATCGAGCGCCCGTTGCAGCTGCCGCACCGACTGCCCCGAAGGAACCGCGACCGTGAGCGAGAGCGTGCCGGTCTCTGGCCAGTCGACGATCGCCGTCGCCTTCGCGGCCTTCACGTCGTCGATGGGACAGAAGCCGACCTGTCGCGCTTCGAAGAGCGACTCGTCACGAACGGCGGCGGCGATCGACGGCAGCAGCCCGGGGCCCGCGAGCTTCAAGGCGAGGGTCGGCCACTCCGGGTCACACGGCGCCTGCGCGAGCATCACCGTCAACACCGTCACCAGCACGCCAGCCCTCGGGAGATCAGAACGAGCAGAGGGCGCCGAGTGTGGCCGCGTGCACGCCAGCAGGGAAGCGCTTCAAGTAGCCATCACGCGCGTCGCGGCAGGCCGTCGCTTCTCTGCGATCGTGATGAAGCTGAACGAGCCGAGCCATCGCGTCTTCCGCGTATGAGCCCTGCGGCGCCTTCGCGATCGCGCGCTCGAGAGACCTCACGGCGTCGCCGCTCGCGTGCAGCTGATCCATCTGCAGGCGGCCGAGCTCGAACAACACGAGCCCCGAGCGGCTGTCGTCAGGGAACTTCGCGAGGAAGTTGGTGAACGCGTCAGCCGCTTCACGAGCCCGGCCTGCGCGACGCGCATCGAGTGCGAGGCGGAAGAGGGTGGAGGGATCATCGGGGAGCGCAGGCGTCGCGACCACGGGCGCCGGAGCCTCGGTGGGCGCGCTCTTCGCGGCCACGAGCTTCTTCTTGTTCGGTGCGGTGCGCTTCACTGGCTGTTCGACCTCGACCGCAGGCGCCTCGACCTCGATCGCGGGTTCGGGCTCGACGACCGCCGCGGTCTCGACCGGTTCGTTCCAGGTCTGCCCCGCGTTCAACACCGCGCGCTGCACATCACCAATCCACACCTCGACGATGCCGCGATCGACCGTCACCGAGACCGCCGCCACCGTCGTCGAGCGCCGAACCGTGAAGGCCGTGCCGATGACTCGAACCTCGACCCGACCCGCCTTCACCACGAACCGCCGCGACGGGTTTCGCGCCACGTCGAAGTGCATCGAACCTTCGTCGAGGCGTACGCGCACCTCCGAGGCGGTGGCGACTTCGAGCGCGCCCTTCGAGGCGGCGTCGGCTCGCACGGTGGAGCCTTCACGCAGCGTTGTCTGCAGCGGCGCCGTGCCCGCGGCGAGCATCGCTCCGGCTTCGAGCACGCCTTCGGTGGGCGCGCGGCGCAGCGAGATGACGCCGATGACGATCGCGATCGCCACGACACCGACACTCGCGAACACGAGCGGCTTCGAGAACCGTCGCTCCGGTCGCAGCGCCGAGTCGAGCCGTTGCCAGCTCTCGTCGACCTCGCGATCGGTGACGGTGTACTGAATGTGCTCCGACAGCGGCCCGTGCGGGTCAGCCATGGCGCACCTCCTGGAGTTTCTGATCGGCCGCAGAGATGCGGCGCTTCACGGTGGCGAGGGAGAGATCGAGCGCACTCGCGACCTCGGTGAGCTCGAGCCCTTCGACCCGGTACAGCACGAGACAGAGCCGCTCTTCGGTCGAGAGCGCCTTGAGCCCCCGATACAGATCTTGAAGCTCGGCCCGCGTCTCGGGTGGCGCATCGGTCGAGGCACGCACTTCGACCTCTTCATCAGACACGTGGCCAAACCCGAGCCGCGAGAGCAGGCGACGGCGACGCAGACGACGCCTCACTTCGAAGACGACGATGCCGCCGAGCCAGGTCGAGAATGAGTCAGCGTTGCGAAGCTGCGTGATGCGCGTGAAGGCGTTGAGGAACGCGTCGTGCGCGATGTCGCGCGCGTCTTCTTCGGGAGCCAGCCGGTGCGCGAGGCCCATCGCCATTCGGGAGTGCCGGCGGAACAGCGCCTCTTGCGCCCACCGCTTCTGCTCGCGCGCCGCCGCGACGAGCGTCGCATCGCTCTCGCTGGAGGTCTGCCGGAAGGGCAGCACGCGTGCACTGTCGTTGGCGGCGGACATCTCAGTGGGTGAGAAGCCCCACGAGCCTGCCACGGCTCACGTGATTTCGGGGTTCTGCAGAAGAGAAAGGTTCGAAAGTTCGGGGGTTTACGACTTTGTTCGCGTGATCAGGGCAGAGGTGACGGTGGGTTCGAGCAGGGAGCGCGCGTTGATTCGGAGCTGCTGGGCTGGGCGCTGGCAGAGGGTGAGCGGGCCGCTTCCCTTCAAGACGAACAGCGATCGGCCGAGGGTGAACTGCGCGGGCAGATCGATCGCGCGCGGGCGGCTCACACTCTCGACTTCGGCGAATGAGAGGGTTGGCGCGCCGCGAAGGTGGCTGTGCACCGAGACTCTCGCGGTGGTGGCTTCGGGCAGCGCGATGCCGAGCTCGAGCCGATCACCCTCGATGCGCTTCTCGTTCATGACGGCCATTCGGCCGCGGCGGCCTTCGAGCACGACGTCGACCTTCGCTCCGTAGAGCGGCTGCGTGAACTGCACGGTCAGCGTTCGTGCGCCGGGCGCGAGACCGAACTCGAACTCGTGTTTTCCGGGCGAGGACTTCCAGGTGTTGCGGAAGATCGACTCCAGGTCGTGGGTCATGACGAGCGGGTCACCCGAGCGGAACTGTTCGTAGCCTTCCGGCGCCGCGAGCTGAGGCGCCTCTGCGGGGAGCGTCACCTGCTTCCACCCCGGCGTGGGATCTTCGAGCACGAAGCACTGTGCGAGCACGATGGCGAGAATCACCGGGCCTCCACGCGCTTGACGAGCTGCGAGCCGGCGAGGAGCAGGGCGCCGACGGCGATCAGCACCGCGATGCGCAGGCCGCCGAAGAGATGGGTCGTGTCGTAGAGCGTGGCCTTCCCGATCGCGGCCGCGAGCACGACGAAGCCAGCATCGCGCGGCGCAGTGTCGTCGAGCTTGCGGCCGAGCAGCACCGCGCCGAGACCGACCAGCGTCCACACGAGGGTGAGCACCAGCCGCCGGCCGAGATCGTCGACCTGCAGGGTGAGCAGGTGAAAGTACGCACCGCCCGTCAGCACGAGCAGCCCGAGGCCCAGCGTCTGCCAGGTGAGAAACTCGGGGACGCGGAGCGGAAGTTCGGCGACGGCTCCCGGAGCGACGACGCGCGTCTCTTCACGGAGCATTCGAACCGCGACCCAGGCCGCTCCGATCACGGGCAGCGCGACGCCGAGCAGGAGCAGTGGCAACTTGAACGCGAGCCACGCGGCGCCGCTGACCATCGCCGCGATCAACAAGAGGGCGGGCGAGAGCCAGCGCATCGCGCCTTCGAGCTTCTGCAGGCTGAACATCGTGACCACGCCCGAGACGATCACCGCGATCAGCACCGCCTCGAGGTTCAACTCCTCCCAGCCGAACACGGCCGCGAGTGCCAGCAACCCAAGTCCTGCGAACTGCAACACACGCGCGTCGAGTGTCGGCTTCATGGTCGGCCCTTTCGAGTGAAGATCAGGCACGCGAACCAGGGCGCTCTGCGCGCTATTCCACGCGTCGGCGCTGCGCAGAACGGTGCGCAACGTGGCAAGGTGCTCTCGATGCGTTGGCTGCTGCTGGTTCTGCTCTCTGGGTGTCTCGAGCCGCGCGTGTGTCGCGCCGACGACGAGTGCCCGTACGCGACGAAGTGCGAGATCGCCTTCGGTCAGGACGCCGGCGTGTGCCGTCAAGAAGGCGACGCCGGAGTTCCCTGACGTTCAGGGAATTTCGGTCGGTGCGCGCAGCGACGCCTTCGGCAGACCTTCCGAGCCCATCGCGCCCATCTTCCCCGAGAGCGCGCCGGCCTGTTCGTGCGGCATCGCTTCACGCGGCGATCGGTACACGTGCATCGGCGAGTAGAAGACGAAGTTCGAGACG
>JAEUJR010000320.1 GCA_016793585.1 Archangium sp. | reverse complement strand
GTGAAGCTGTACAAGTCGGCGAGCCGGTACTCCGTCGACGCGAAGTTCAAGACGTTCCTCTACCGCGTGGCGACGAACCACTGCCTCAACGAGCTGCGGCGCTTCGACGAGAAGCGGCAGCAGGAGGCGAAGGAGATGACGAGCGAGCAGAACGAGTCGGCGCTCGAGGTCGAGGTCTCGCCCGACAGCCCCGAGCTCTCGCTCGCCGGCAAAGAGCTCGAGGCCGCGGTCGCGGCTGCGATGCAGCAGCTGAGCGCGAGAGAACGGGCGGCCTTCTCCATGTGCCGCTTCGAAGGAATGGCCTACCGAGACATCGCGCAGGCCCTGGAGTCGACGGAGTCGGCGGTGAAGAGCCTCATTCACCGCGCCACCGTCACCGTCATGAAGCACGTCGAGGCGTGGCAGCAGGGGCTGTTGCCATCGAGGAGTCTGGCATGAGCGAGAAGAACTGGCAGAACGAGCTGACCGCGTACGTCGACGGCGAGCTCAACGAGCACGACCGGCGCGAAGTCGAAGCCGCGCTCGCACGAGACCCGAAGCTCAAGGCGCTCGAGGCGAAGCTGCGCCAGACGGTGGCGTTGATGAAGACGCTGCCTGCGCCCGCGCCGTCGGCGTCGATGAAGGCCTCGGTGCTCGGGCTGCTCGACGACGCGCCGCCGCCCGCAAAGGCGTCGTGGTTCAGCCTGCCGAAGCTGGTGCCGATGATGGCGCTCGCGGCGGCGGCGGTGCTCGCGGTGGTGCTGCGGGGCCGGGCGGTCGAAGTGCCGCCTCCGTACGTCGAAGACGACCAGGTGCTGCTCGCGCAGAACATGGAGCTGGTGGAGGACCTCGACCTCGTCGGGCTCACCTCTCCCGAAGATCTCGAGGTCATCGAGCAGTTGAAGGAGCTGGAGGCCAACCCATGAAGCGCACCTTGCTGCTGGTGATGATGTGTCTTTCGGGCGTGACGCTGGCGCAGGAGCCGTCGGGCGACGCGGTCGAGCGCTTCAACGCGCTGCCCGAGGCGAAGAAGCAGGAGCTGCGCGAGAAGCTGAAGGCGTTCAAGGCGATGCCGCCCGAAGAGCGTGAGCGCATCAGGGGCAACTGGGAGCGCTTCAAGGCCCTGCCGCCGGAAGAGCGCGAGCGCGTGCGCGACAACTTCAAGTCGTTCTCGAAGCTGTCACCACAAGAGCGCACCGATCTGCGCGAGCGCATGAAAGAGGTGCGCAACCTCGACCCCGAGCAGCGCAAAGAGATGCGGCAGCGCCTGCGCGCGTGGATTCGCGAGAACCCCGAGCGGCGTGAGCAGCTGCGAGAGAACCTGCAGCGGTGGCGCTCGATGTCGAACGAGCAGAAACAGCAGCTGCGTGAGCGCCTCAAGGAGCGTCGCCGCCCATGATTCGCGCCATGGTGGTGGGCTGGCTGCTCGCCCTCGACGGGGGCGTGGCGCTCAAGCCAGATGCGTCGGCGCCCGCCGAGAAGAAGGCCCTCTCGGCCGAGGACCTCGAGGTGGTGAAGAACCTCGAGCTGCTCGAGAACCTGGACTCGTCGTCTGAGCTCGAGCTGCTTCAGGAGCTGAGCCTCGACCGCTGACTCCGCCCGGGCACATTGACCCGAAACAAGGCAATCTGGGGCGATGCGCCACCTGTGGGGAGTGGTTGTCGTCGCCTTCATCTCGTCGTGCCTCGACACGCAGCTGCCGTCGCCGCCAGTGCTGGGGCCCGGCACGGTGCGAGCGACGGTCTTCACCGCGCTCCCGAATCGTCAGGAGCTGAGCCCGGCGAAGGGCGCGACCGTCAGCCTCGTGGGCACGACGTTGCGCGCGACCGTCGACGACGACGGCAACGTGCAGCTGGCCGGCATCACCGCGAAGACCGGCCGGCTGATGTTCTCGTACGACGCCGACGGCGATGGCGTGGCTGATCGATCGCGCGTGTTCACCCTCGAGGCGCTGAAGGCCGGCTTCGGCAAAGACGTGAACCTGGGGCAGGTGGTGCTGGGCCGGAACGCGACGCTCGTGGGCACCGTGAAGCGAGGCGATCGCGTGCAGCTACCGTTTGGCCATGGCGGCATCGCGGTGTTCCTGCCGCAGCTTCCACAGCTCACCTACACGGGTGACGACGGCAGCTTCACGCTCGGCGGCGTGCCCGAAGGCAGTCTCGTGCTGAGCGCGTTCGCCGCGGGGTATCGCAGTGAAGCGACGCCCATCGAGGTCGCAGCAGCCCGTGAGGAGCGCGTGGGCCTCATCGTGCTCGAGCCGTCTCCTGGGAGCGCAGCGGTCGGGCAGCTGAGTGGGCGAGTCGAGCAGCCTGATGGAACGCCGCTGGCCGCAGTGCTCGTTCGGGCGGCGTCGCGTGGCACCGAGCTGACGACGCAGACGAACGCCGAGGGGCGCTTCACGTTCGAGACGTTGCCGGTGGGCGTCTTCGCGTTGGGGCTCGAGAAGATGGGGCTCACCTCGCTGCGCATCGACTCGGTGCTGGTGAACGCGGGCCTCAATCAGGTCGGGCCGTATGTGATGACGGGTGGAACGGGTGGGTCGTCGTCGCTCGATGGTGGGCCGGCGGCTCCGCCTGACGCGGGCAGTACCGGTGGTGGGTCGGCTGGCGGTTCCGCATCGGCTGGCGGTTCCGCATCGGCTGGCGGTTCGGCATCGGCTGGTGGTTCCGCGTCGGCTGGCGGTTCCGCGTCGGCTGGCGGTTCCGCGTCGGCTGGTGGATCAGCGTCGGCCGGCGGATCCGCGACTGCTGGTGGATCCGCGTCGGCTGGTGGATCCGCGAGTGCCGGTGGATCCGCGACTGCTGGTGGATCCGCGTCGGCTGGTGGATCCGCGAGTGCCGGTGGATCCGCGAGTGCCGGTGGATCCGCGAGTGCTGGAGGATCAGCGGCCGCCGGCGGATCCGCGACTGCTGGTGGATCAGTATCAGCTGGCGGCTCTGCGGCAGGCGGGAGCGCGTTGCTCACGCCATTCGCAGCTGTCGGTCCTCCGCAGGTCATCGTGCCCGGCCGGCCCGTCACCCTTCTCGGCGACACCAGCAGCGGAGAGATGCCGCTCACCTACTCGTGGACGCAGCTGCCCGGCTCACCCACCGTCACGCTCAGCGACAACAACACCGTGACCGCGCACAGCCCGCGCTTCACGACGCCGACGACGGTGAACGTGTTCGAGTTCTCGCTCGTGGTGACCGACCGCTTCGGCCGCTCGAGCACCAACTCCGCCATCGCGCGCGTCTCGGTGGGCTCGACGCCGCTCGCGCGCTTCACGCCAGACGGCGGCCTCTACTTCGGCGGTCAGACCGTCACCTTCCAGAGCCAGTCCATCGACGATGGAGGGCTCGCGCTTCGCTACGAGTGGACGAGCTCGGGCTCGGTCTCGTCCGTCGTCGCCGATGGAGGCCCGACTGCGTACGTCACGTTCTCACCGGTGACCTTCATGGCGCCCGACGAGCTCGGCACCATCGACCTGCGCGTGACGAACAGCATCGGCGCGGTCTCTGCCCCCTTCAGCCGAACCTTCATCGTGCGCGGCGGAAACCCGAACAACTGGAGCATCGACGCGGGCACCACCATGGCCATCGTCGTTCCCAACACACCGCCGCTGGTCACGCTCGTGGGCAGCGTCACACCCGCGACCGCGACACCAATGCTCTCGTGGAACTGCAACCCGCCCCTCCCGCTCATCAACGCGAACACGCTGTCTCCGCAGTTCGTCGCGCCCGTCATCGCTGGCCCGACGCGCACGTTCGTCTGCTCGATGACGGCGCTCGGCATGCCGCCACTGAGCCCGACGATGCTCACCACCAACGTCGGCATCACGATGCGCGACACCGCGCTGCCCGAGCTGATCTCCACGAGCATCAAGAATGGCCGCATGAGCCCGTTCGGCTGGGTGGCGCGCTTCTCGGAGCCCATCGACAGCG
>JAEUJR010000306.1 GCA_016793585.1 Archangium sp. | reverse complement strand
GTGATGTTCGCGCTCATGATGTTCGGCGTGAGCGCCTTCGGCAGCAGCGCCGCGTAGATGAGCTGCGTCACCGGGCCGAGCGCCTTCGTCGGCGTCACGTCGGTCTCTCCCGTCACGCGCGCGGCGATCACGCCCATCAGCACCGACAGCGGCAACGCGAGCGCGCCAGCCCAGAGCGGAATGTCGAAGGCGTACCAGCCGAGGAAGACGACCGGCGGCCCGAAGATCAAGAAGCCGATCGGAAACCACGCAGCCGGGGGCTAGATGCCAGAGAGCGGATCGTCGGCCTGGCCGGCCTTCTTCGGCCGAATCATCGCAATCAGCTCGGTCACGCTCTTCACGACGCTGCGCCATTGGAACGCGAACGAGGTGAGGCCGGACGAGACGAGCACCGAAGCGCCCATCCACACCGTCCACCCGGCGATGGGCTTGTAGCCCGCGTCGGCGATGACGCCCGCCTCGTACATCGCCGGAGCGATCACGCCGAACGTGAGACCCGCGCCCAGCAGCAGCGACCAACCCGTGCGAAACGACATCAACGCGCCGGCGCCGAGCATCAGCACGCTGCCTTCGAGCGCGAGCGTCCACTCCGAGAAGGTCTTGCCCTTCAGCGACAGCGGCAGGCTGAACGTGCCCGGCAGACGAAACGGCATCCACGAGACGTTGGCGTCACGCAGCCACGCGATGATCGCGCCGACGATCGCCGACAGCCCGAGCCACCGCGCCTGCTTCGCGCCGCTCTCGTCCTGCGCATGGAGCGCACGAATCGTCTCGGCCGTCGCGGTGCCGGTGGGGAAGGGCAGCTGCTCCTGGTTGATGAGCTGCCGCTTGATGGGAATCGCGGCGAACACGCCGAGCGCCGCGATGCCGGCGAACCACAAGATCAGAATCCACGCGTCGGGGCGCGTGCCGGTCAGCATCACCAGCGCCGGGAGCGCAGCCATGTTGCCGCCGCCCGTCATGTACCCGGCCGCCGACGCGACATCGCCCATCGCGTTGTTCTCGAGCTGGCCCAGACTCTTCTTCGTCAGCCCGATGGCCTTGATGCCCGAGAGCGCCGCCCACGCGATGATGCACGAGACGACCGTGACGCCGATGCTCCAGCCGGTCTTGAGCACCACGTACAGGTTCGACAGGCACATCACTGCGCCGATCACCATGCCGAGGAGCACCGCGCGAACCGTCAACTGCGGCTCATTCGGACGGTACGTCTTCTCGAGCCATTCCAGTTCGGGGTTCGCCAAGCGCGCCCAGAGGGATTCGAACCCCCGACCCTCGGCTTCGAAGGCCGATGCTCTATCCAGCTGAGCTATAGGCGCAGGTGCTGCGGAGGGCGATGGACCGGGATTGAACCGGCAACCCCAGGATTCACAATCCTGTGCTCTACCAATTGAGCTACCACCGCCATCAACGACTCAACGAAATCGGCCGCGCACCTACCGGACGTGACGACCCCCGTCAACATGACAAGACGATGGGTTCTCGTTTCACGAGAGCGCCGAAACGGAAATTCGGGCGCCTGTGAGAACTCCTCATGCGCATCGGCCGCTGGTTCTCGAACCTGTTCCACCGCCGGGCTGTCTCGCCGCCCGAGCCTTCCTCCACCACCCCTCGCCCCACACAGCCGCCCGCCCGTTCCGGCTCCACCACCATTCCCGTCGATACGTTCGAGCCGACCGCGCCGATGCGGGTGTCGATTGGCAAGACGACCGGCTACTCGCCGCTCGAGAAGCAGAAGCTCGATCGCGCGATGGTGAAGCTCGCCGAGGTGCTGAACAGCCGCGAGTTCAAAGACGCGGTGTTGAGCCACACGTACGCGGGCAAACCTGGCTTCGCGAGTGAGAGCCGAACGCCCGCCGAGATCTACGCGGTGATTCGCGCCGGCAAAGAGAACTTCACCAGCGCGGCTGACGGCGAGGTCGATCTCAACGTCGCGCTCGAGAACTTCTCGTGGTTCCAGCGGAACGTCGTTGGCTACACCACGCCCTCGAGCGACACGGTGACGACGAACCGGCGCTTCTACGCGGGCTTCGACGAGAGCGAGATCGCGGGCCACCTCGGCCACGAGTGGCTGCACAAGGTGGGGTTCGAGCACGACTTCAAGGCGACGGCGCGCCGGCCGTACTCGGTTCCCTACGCGCTGGGCGACCTGATCGAGGAGCTCGCGAGCAAGCCGTCGCTCACGCCGCTCTGATTCACTCGATCATGATCGGCGCGCAGGTCGACACGCCTGCGCCGACGATGCGCCGGCCCGAGTTCGGAATGGGCGTGGTCACCGCGCCCGTCATGCCGTTCATTCGATAGACCGTCGTCGACGTCTCGCCCTGGCGCTGCAGGAAGATCCAGAAGTCTCCGCCCCAGAAGGCGAATGCCCAGGCCGTCGGCGTGCCCATCAGCGACGCGGCAGGGAAGCTGCGCAGCGCCATGCCGTTCGTCTTCGAGAGCTCGCTCACGAGCGGCGGGCTCACGTTGGGAAAGAAGGCCCAGAGGTGCGCGTCGCCGGTCCCCGTGAGCTCAGGCGCGCCGGTGAGCTGCGCCCGCACCGTCACCGCGTACGGCGCCGTCGTCGAGAGCGTGCCGAACTGGCTGGTGGTGAAGTTCGCGTTCACGGCGTTGCCTGCGACGTAGAGCGTGTCGGTCGTTCCTCCAGCGGTGTCGGTGACGAAGCCCATGCCGTACACCTTCGCGTTGGTCGGGCTGCTGACGGCGATGCGGGAGCAGGCGAGGGTGTTCACGTCGACCCGGAAGAGCTCTCCATTGCTGTAGACGACCCATGCCTTCGCCTGGCGATCGACCGACATCGAGAACGGCGTCGTGCCACCGGCGGCAGGGCAGGCGAGGCGGCCCTTGTCGGTGAAGGCTCCGGGCATGCTGGCGAGGCGCGGGTTGAAGCTCGAGAAGGTGCCGTTCGAGTCGACGACGTAGACGAGCTTGGCGTCGTCGGAGCAGGGGTCGACGAAGCCTGCATCGTTCGATGCCGTTCCACCGGCCGTCGCGGTTCCTCCAGCAGAGACCGAACCGCCGCCAGCGCTCCCGCCCGCCGTTGCGCTGCCGCCGCCCGTCGCTCCGGGAATGCTGCAGGCGCCCGAAGCGCAGGTCTGGCCCGATGCACAGGTGTTGCACGACGA
>JAEUJR010000264.1 GCA_016793585.1 Archangium sp. | reverse complement strand
GACCATCGGCTCAGGCACGACGTAGACCGCGTAGTCGGTGCGCACGCGGGAGTTGTCTCCGATGTCGCCCAGGAACACGCAGGTGCCCGA
Source organism: Archangium sp. (assembly GCA_016793585.1). The sequence continues at coordinate 6,006 of JAEUJR010000264.1, read as the reverse complement.
GTTGCACGGGCCGAGCCCGAGATCTTCCCAGTCACGGTTGCTGGCGTTCTGAACGAGGAACTCCTGCAGCATGGTGCCGTTGCTGGCCGAGATGGCGAAGAAGCGCGCGGAGTCGCCCGAGTCGTTGTGCGCGTAGAGCACGCCAGGCTGGCTGCGGCTGGCGACGAGGCCCGAGAGCTCGTTCAGCGGGTCGAGCACCTGGCCGAGCACGCGTGGGTTGCCGAACGTCGCGCACGTCGGCGCGCAGGTGACGCCGGCGTCGATCGCGGTCGAGGCGTCAGGCACCGAGGCGTCGGAGCTGTTCACGGCGACGAAGACCTGGCTCGGTCTGGGCGCGCAACGACAGCAGGTCAGCAACAGCACCACCGCGAGTGAGAGTCGCATCAGCCGTCATATGCCTCAGCCGCGGCCCCGGTTCACCTGCGCTGAGGGCTCACATCACATCGACGCGTCGTGAACGATCTTCCAGCCTGACTTCGAGCGCACCAACACGATCACGGTGTTGCCGGTGAGCGGCGCCTTGTCGGGGAAGCGCAGGGTCCACTTCGCCGAGATCGACACGGCGTCTCTCGTCTCGCGCACGTCGTGTGGCTCGATCGCGAGCTGGCCCATCGCCTTCCCGTCGGGGTAGCGCTTCTTGTAGCGGGCGAGCACCTCGGCGCGGCCACGCGTGACGCCGTCCGAGGCGGCGGCGCCTGCGTCAGGGGGAGCGGCGCGCGGTGGGCTCACGAAGACGGCATCGTCGGCGTAGACCGCACAGAACGCCTCGAGGTCGCCCTGGTTCCACGCTGCGACCTGCTGCCGCACGACCGCGAGCACTTCTTCTTTCGGAGTCGTCGCTCCGAGCACCAGCATCAGGGCGAGGCTGCGCATGTCGCGATCGCCACCTTCTGCATCTCGGTGAGGAACAGCTCGGGCTTCAAGAAGCCCGTCACGCGCGGCTTCTCGAGCACTTCACCGGTCGGGCTCACGAAGGCGACGGTGGGCAGGCCCTTCACGCCGAACTTCTCGTAGAGCTTGTCGGTCACCTCATGATCGTTCGTTCCGTCGACCTTGATGGTGACGAAGCGGTTCGACTCGGTCACGACCTCTTTGGCGACGTAGGTATGCGAGTCGAGCTCCTTACAGGCGGCGCACCAGTCGGCGAAGAAGTCGATCATCACCGGCTTGCAGTCGGCCTTCGCCTTTGCCAGCGCGGCCTCGAAGGGTTCGGCCGAGTTGGCCTTGTCTGCCTGAAAGACGAGCGCCCACGTGAAGTCTGCGCGCGGCTCGGTCAGCTTCGAGAGCGCCTCTCGCGCCTCGGCGAGCTGCGCGGCGATGGCGTTCTTCTTCTCTTGATCGGTCTCGACGCCGAGCTTCGCATCGAGGTTCGCGATCGCCTTCTCGAGCTCGACGCGGCGATCGGCCACCTGCGGGTCGGCCTTCACCGGCTCGGGCGCAGCGCCCGCCGACACGCGAATGAGGAAGGCGATCACCAACGCCGTGACCCCGAACGCCTTCAGCGCAAACTCGCCGCGCTCCTTGAAGCTCAGATGAATGGCTCCGAACATGACGCCGCCGAACGCGAGCACTGCCGCGATGGCGATGCCCACCGGCTTGCCGAGCGCGATGCCAACCCCTTCGAGCGCAGTGCGCACCGACGGGAACGCGTCACGCAGGTACGAGGCCGCGAGCGCCAGCAACGCGACGCCGAAGACGCTCTTGACCCACTCCATCCACACGCCGCCTTTGGGCAGCCGCACCGTGAACACACCAATGAGGAAGAACGGCACGCCGATGCCCAGCGCGTAGATGAAGAGCAGCCCAGCGCCGAGCACGGGATCTTGCGTCTTCGAGACCCACGCCAATACCCCTGTCAAAACGGGGCCCGTGCACGGAGCGGCGAGGAAGCCCGCCACCGAGCCCATCAGCAGCGCGCCGACGAGGCCGCCACCGCCGACGTTGTTCAGCTTGAGCGCGAGGCCAGACGGGAGCGCCAACTCGAACGCGCCGAACATCGACGACGCGAGCACCATCATGAAGACGGCGAGGCCGGCCACGACCCAGGGGTTGCCCAACGCCGAGCCGAACGCCTTGCCCGAGAGCGCCGCGACGACCCCGAGAATGCTGAACACGGCCCCCATGCCGAACACGTAGGCGGTGGTGAGTACGAACGCGCGGCCACGGCTGTCGGCCTGACGGGCTCCGAAGACACCGACGGTGATGGGAATGAGCGGGTACACGCACGGGGTCAGCGCCGTGAGCAACCCGCCGAGAAAGATCGTACCGGCGGCGAACAGCCACTGGCCTGAGTCGAGCAGCCCAGAAGCATCGAGCGAGGTCGACGGCCCGGTCGGCAGCAACGATGGAACGACCGCCAGGCCCACCGCTGCCAGAATCGCCAGACCGAGTACGCGAGATCGTCCCATACGGTGCCCCTATGTAATCAGAGGCACGGGGGTTTCAGGGAGATTCAGCCGTCAGCCTGTTTTCAGCCCCTTCACCCCATCGAGCTTGGCGCCAGCGAGCTTCGGCCTCAGCAGGTCGGAGTCGGTGAAGTCGGCCCCGGTGAGATCGCAGTTCTCGAAGTCGGTCTCGGTTCCCGTCACGCCGCGGAAGTTCGCGTGGCGGAGCGAGGCACGCGAGAAGTCGGCCAGATCGAGCTCGGCCTGCTCGAAGTTGGCCCCGTCGAGGCGGGCATCGGTGAAGAGTGACAACCGAAGCTTCGCGCGACGGAAGCTCACGTTCTCAGCCAGCACGCCCGGCATCGCGGCGGCGATGAGACAGGCGTCGTCGAGTGAAAGGCCGGTCAGGTTGCCGAACTTGAGGTTCAGCTGATCGTCGCTCGAAGCGCCCTGCCAGATCGCGAGCGGCATGCCCGAGACATCGAGCACCTGCCAGCTGCTGCCTGCACCCGGCCGGGTCTCTCTGACGAAGCGCCCGTGGCGGGCGAGTTGGTCCCTCCACGCCTCGGGCGTGATCGGAGCCCCCGTCAACTGGGCCATCAGCGTCCTGTCCATCACTTGCCGCCCGCGAGCGCTCCGAGCACCAGGCAGAGCAGCGTCAACGCGATGATCGCGCCGCAGCCAATGCCGACGATCTTGAGCACCTTGTTCGAGCCGGCAGCTGAGCTCGCCGCAGGCGCCGACGACGCGGGGGTCGAGGGCTGAGCCGCAGGCGGAGCGGCGGTCTTCCCAAACCCGGTCGGCGCGGTCGCAGGCGTCGGCACTTCGCCCTCCCACGGCGCCGGGTCGTTGAACCACTGCGGCAGCGGCGACGGCGGGAACGGGTTCTTCAGGTGCTCGAGGTACGCCGCGTGAACGGGCGTCACCTTCACGACGAGCTCGGGCCACGCAGCGCTCAGCGCCTTGCGCTGGCCCGCTTCGTCGAGCGCGTCGAGATCGCCAGCCGCGAGGGCCGCACCCGAGACGATCTCGGCCTTCGCCACGATGCCGGCCGTCATGCGCTCGGCCAGGCTCGACTCGTCGGGCATCGTGTCGCCCGCGGGCACCATCTGGCCGTTGATGTACTGGCTGATCTGTCGGTTCTCGGCCGGGAAGCGCTTGAGCACTTCACGCTCGAGGGTCCACGTCAGCGGCGAGGCCGTGAAGAGCTTCTGTGCGCCGTACTCTCTGGGCTGCAGCGGCGCGATGAGCAGGTGGAAGCCGAGCGTGCGTGCCTGGTCGGGGCTGAGCGAGCCGAAGCTCTCGTTGCCCGGAGGCAGCCCGATGCGGAACATCGCCGAATCGCCTTCGAGCTGTGCCGACCGAAGCTCGGGCTTGAGGTTGCGCAGCAGCGACGAGACGCGAAGCTTCGACCCCAGCCGCTTGCCGGGAATCAGCTCGGCAAGGCCGACGCTGCCCTCGAACGACGAACTCGACGAGCTGCCAGAACCACCTTCGCTCGCGGTGAAGAACTTCACCGAGTCGCCCTGAATGCTGAGGTGCCCGACCTGGAGCGATTCGTCGTAGGGGCCCTGGTAGACGACGACCTGGCCGTCGAGCTCCTTCAGATCGGCGGCCTGGAAGGTGCCCTTTCGAAGCTTTGGGCTTCGATACGCGCTGGCGCTGTACGCGGCGAGGCGCACGACGGGCGGCAAGCCACTGTTCTCCCAGAGCGCTCCGGGCGCAGAGACGAACGCTTCGGGCACAGGGGCGTTGGGGTCGACCTGGCCTGGACGAATCGGCGCGCACTCACGAAAGTCGTACGCGACGTCGAAGGCGCGGCTGTCGAACTCGGCGCCGACCACGAGGTGCGAGACCCACGCGGGGTCGGTCGCCGTGATCGTGACCGACGCCTTGAGCCACTCCTCCTTCGTCTGGCCATCGGGGCTCCCCGACTCGATCTGCTTCTCGACCTTCTCGATGAAGCCGCGCGTGTAGAGCTCGAGCCAGCCGCGATCGAGCGAGTCCTGAAAGCTCATCTCCTGCGCGAGCGGAGCGCCCTGGGTTCCCGACGTGCCCTCGAGGAGCAGCATGAGCGCGAAGCTCTCGTTGTCCGAGATGTAGTTCGAGTCGGGGTGAACGACCTCGACGCGAAGGGTGACGGAGCGATCCTGCTTTGCAGCGACTTTGACGCGGTAGAGGTCTGAGCCCATGTCGGTTCAGACCCATGAGCGGCCGTCGCGTGCAAAGAATCTCTCAGCTGCCTTCGGGTTTCTTCGGCAGCTCGAGCCCGGCGCTCCGGGCGAGCCCCATCACGCCCTCGACGGCTGCGGCGATGTAGCCGAACGGGTTTGCGCCATCGACGGCCGTCACGTGCACCTCGCCCATCTTCTGTTGGAAGGCCATGGCGAGCTCGGGCAGCCGGTGGGCGATGGCGAGCTGAATGGCCTCGGGAGACAGCGTGTTCTCGATGTCCTTGAGGCGGGAGGCGCGATCGAGCTCGAGCTTCGAGAGCAGCTCCTGCTTGTGCACCTCGAGCTCGACGGTCTTCGCTTCGATCTCGGCCAGCTGACGCTTCGCCTCGGCCACGTCCGCGCGCGTGCGCATCACCTCGGCCTGCTGCAGCTCTTCGGCGACCCGTGATGCGTGTCTCGCCTGCTCCGCCTCGGCTTCCAGCCTGGCGACCTCGACCTCGTTGCGCAGCCGCTCCTGTTGCAGGCGCGCCTCGTTCGCCTGTTTTGCCTCGGCGATTCGCGCCTGCGCCTGCTGCAGCTCGATGGCGGCGGCCTCGTCGGCGAGCTGCTTTCGCTGCCGCACCTCCTGCTCGGCCTGAATCTTCGCCAGCTGAAACTCCCGCTCGGCGGCGACCTGGTTGGCGCGCGTGAGTCGTTCCTGGGCGACGCGCTGCTCCTCGACCTTGGCGTCACCGGCGATCTTCTCGAGCTTCGCGTTCTCCTCTGCGAGCTGCTTCTTCCGCCGAATCTCGGTCTGCGCCGACACGCGCGCCAGCTCGACGTCCTGCTCCGTCACCAGCTCGGCTTCCCTCGCGAACCGCTCCTGCTCCTGGCGAAACCGTGCCTGCATGTTCGCGAACACCTGCGCCGAGGTGACCCGCACGTCTTGAATCTCGATGGTGTCGACGAGCAGGCCCCAGCCCGAGCTCGTGGAGTCTTCGACGCGCCCGCTGCCCGAGACGACCGGCGCCACCTCGCGCACCAGCTCCGACGCCAGCGCGTCTTTCCGGCGCGTCAGACACTCCTCCACCGTCAGGTTGGCGACCAGCCGGCGCGTCGCGCCGATGCACATCTCCTCCATCATCGTGGCGAGCTTTTCCTGTGCACGCTCGGGGAAGCTGAAGTTCAGCATGCGAAACGCGATGAGCGGCTCGGCGATGCGGTACACGACGATGCCCGTCACCTTCACGCCGACCTTCTCCTGGGTGATCTGATCGGCGGTGAACTGCAGCCGCTGCACCGTCGTCGGCACGATCGCGACCGAGTCCCATGGCCACTTGAAGACGGTCGCGCCCTGCCCGCGCGTGATCACCACGCCCCCGCCCCGTCGAATGAGGAACACGCTGGGCTGGGCCGAGATGACGCCCCACCCCTTCACTTTTTCGGGATCTTCCTCGGGGGTTCCGCGG
>JAEUJR010000245.1 GCA_016793585.1 Archangium sp. | reverse complement strand
GGCCTCGGCGTAGAAGCCCTTCTGCGCGAAGCAGATGCCGAGATCGAGCCAGGCCTCGAAGTTCTTCGCGTCGAGCCGGGTGACTTCTTTGAGGAAGGTGATCGCGCTGCGGTAGTCGCCCTCGTCCATCATGAGCGCGGCCAGCTCGTGTTTCGGGAACGGGTCGGCTGCGTCGAGCTCGATGGCGACGCGCAGCTCTTTCTTGGCGTCTTCGATGCGGCCGGCGTCGGCGTGGGCGAGGCCCAGGTTGAGGTGCGCGTCGGGGTAGTCGGGCTCGAGGGCGATCGCCTCTTGATACTGGGCGACGGCGAACTCATTCCCGTGCGTCGAGAGGAAGACGGCCAGGTTGTAGTGGGCCGTGGCCGAGTCGGGCTCGAGCTTGATGGCGGTGAGGTACTCGGCGAGCGCGTCGCGGAACTGCTTCTTCTCTGCGTAGACGGTGGCGAGGTTGTCGTGGGCGTGCGCCGAGTTCGGGTCGAGCTCGATGGCCTTCTTGAACTCCTTGATCGCCTCGTCGAGCCAGCCGCGATCAGCCAGCTCGATGCCGCGGGAGTTGTGCTCGTCGGACTGGCCGAGCGGGTCTTTGTCGCGCGCCATGGAGCGAGGAGGGTTAGCACCAAGGCGGGGCTCCGTCGTGGCTCTCGAACGGGCAGTGCAGGCTCGACCCGGCGGGCGACCCGAACGAAAGTGCGGGGATGCTCTGGGTTGCGCTCACGGTTCTTTCGGCAGTGCCCGACGCCGGTCTGGAGGCCCCTGTTCGGCTGACGTTCTCTGGCGACGTGACGCTCGGCTTTCACGTCGAGGAGTGGGCCGATGAGCTGGTGAAGAAGGGCACCCCGAAAGACCAGGCGCTGGTGTGGGGCTTCGAGCGGGTGAAGGCGCTGACCCGTGCGTCGGATCTGTACGTGGCGAACCTGGAGTGCCCCTTCACCGACAAGGGCACGAAGCTGCAGAAGAACTTCAACTTCCGCGCGCGGCCCGAGCTGGTGGCGGGGCTCGAGGCGGGCGGCGTCGACGTGGTGAGCCTCGCGAACAACCACCTCATGGACTACGGCGCGGAAGGCCTGTTCGACACGTTGACGGTGCTCGACACGGCGAAGATCGCTCGTTTCGGAGCCGGGCGCTCACTGGCCGATGCACGCACGCCGGCGATCGTCGACGTGAAGGGCGTGAAGGTCGCGTTCCTCGGGTACTTCTTTCTGGGTGATCGGAACATCGAGCCGAAAGAGGTGATCGCCACGGAGTCGACTCCGGGCGTCGCGGGCCACTTCTCGGATCTCGAGGCGATGAAGACGATGCTGCAGGCCGACCTTCGCGCGGCGAAGAAGAAGGCCGATCACGTGATTCCGTTCTTCCACTGGGGCCGTGAAGGAAAAGGCCAGCCCGAGCCGTACCAGGTCGAGCTGGGGCACGCGGCGATCGATGCGGGAGCGTCGGCAGTGATCGGGTCGCATCCCCACCTGCTGCAGGGCATCGAGCTGTATCAGCAGAAGCCGATCGTCTACTCGCTGGGGAACTTCGTCTTCGGCGGCAACTGGAACCCGGGAGACAAGCGGACCGCGCTCGTTCACCTGCTGGTGACGAAGAAGGCGGTGGAGAAGGTCGAGATCACTCCCGCGCGGAGCGACGCGTACCCCGAGCGGCCGTGTCAGCCGTTCCTCACCGAGGGCGCACAGTCAGATGACGTGCTCGATCACCTCGCGGCGTTGTCGGCCGGGTTCAAGGCGACGCTTCCCGAGCTGAGCGCGAGGAAGAAGCCCGACGCGGGCGTTCCGTAGATCAGTCAGCCGCCGACCGGTCTTTCGAGAACAGCAATTGCTGGTCCTTGCAGCCGCGCGGGCAGAACGAAGTGAACAGCTCGACAGCGCCCTGCTCGGCGGGAAACCGCGTGCGAGCCATGACGGAGGGCGGGTCGAGGCCTTCGCCCAGACCACAATTCGCACAGGGCTGAACACTCCATGCAGCGCGCTCCTCGATGTACTGGGGGGTGACCCGCAGTGGCAGCTCGAGCCCTGCGCCAGCGATGAAGAACAGCTCGTCACCTTGCCGAATCGTCGAGAGCTGCACCGGAGCGTTCAGCAGCGAGCCTTTGAAGACCAGCATGCTGGTCGACTCGTACGTCTGCCGGAACGCGTCAGCCGACAGCGGTGAAGCCTGCTGATTGAAAATCATGCGGCGAGTTGGACCTGGCGACGCGCCGGTCACCCGAACCCAACACCTTTCGTTTTGCCTCCCAGTGCGCCGTGGCTCGCCATCATGGACCAGCACTTCGAGGTCGTCGGGATAGTCCGCATGGAACCTGCCGCGCAGGTGCGGATCATCACGCCACGCCGCGGGTCCGAGCGTCGCGGCCGGAACGGCCTGCTTCTTCTTGAACCAACCAAACATGCGTCTGCCTCCTTCTGCCTCGAGAGCTGAGACAGGGGCTCGCTTCGGTCGAACCTGTTTCGTTTGGGCGGCGAGCGATGGCGCAATAGTACAAGTCCGAACGACTCAGCGCTTCGGTCGACGGGCGATCGTGACCGTGGCGACCAGGGTTTCCTGAACATCGGGCCAGTCGGTCGCCCACTCGAGCTTCGCGGCCATCACCTTCGCCTTCGGCGAATCATCCGCGTCGAACGAGACGACCTCGAACCCGGCTGCGGTGAGCGCCTCTTTCGAGAACGGCGATCGCCCATCAGCCATCGGCTTGTACGGCCCCGGCTTGGGCGCAGCGATGTTGTAGATGACGAAGAGCCCGCCCGGCTTCAGCTCGGAGAACACGAGCGACAGGAACCTGGGGTCGTCCAGGCCGAGATCGATCTGCGCCTTCGCGTCGGGCGGCTCGGCGGGGTGCACGTAGCCGCGCTTGAGCGTGTTCTTCGAAAGCCACAGGTCGTAGCCGCCGCCCACTTCCTTCACGAGCTTCTCGTCGCTCGCGAAGTACCCGTGATGCAGCACCACCCTGCCCTTCTTCGGGCTCACCTTCTTCCCCGCGATCGGCAGCAGCGGATCGATCTCGAGTCCGTGCGCCTCGACTCCGAGCGGAGCCAGCATCAACAACTGCCCGAGATTTCCGTACCCGAAGTCGAGCACCTTCTTCCCCGCGGGCGTGAACCCGGTCTCGGCGATCAGCTCGAACACCCGCGCGTACCCGAGCGGATCACTGATGCGCGCGTAGACGAAGTCGTCGTCGATGGTGCGCTCGGTGAAGTCTCCGGGGTTCTTCTCGGCGCAGGTCTTCTTGTCCTTCGAGCAGAACCAGGTGCTCGGCGTCACGGGCTTGAGCTCGTTCACGTTCACGAGCCACTGCTTCACCCAGGGCGACGCGACGTCAGGCTCGAGCTGTTTCGCCAGCCGCCGCAGCTCAGGCAACGTCTGCGGCGTACCGGCATCAGGCGCTGCTGCGAGGAAGACCAGAAGCAGCGCCGTCATGATCACTCCTCAGCGGGCGCTTCCATGTGCTCAGGAGCGTCGACGCCCAGAATCAGGAACGCACTCTTCAGCGTCTGCTTCAGCGCGGCAACCATGGCGAGCCGGCCCTGCGTCTTGTCGACATCGTCGCTGATGATCGGGTCCGACTTGTACTGCGTGTAGTACGCGTGGAAGTCGCCGATGAGTTCCTGGCAGTAGTAGAGAACGTGGTGCGGCTCGAGCCGATCAGCCGCGCTGGCCACGACATCAGGCAGCTGCGACATCTTCTTCAGCATCAGCTTCTCTTCCGGCAGCACCAGCCGCGCGAGCTGCGCGTCGGTCACCTTGTCGATGCCGACGAAGGGCACGTTCCTCTCGATCGCCTTCTTGAGAATCGACGCACACCGAGCGTGGCCGTACTGGAAATAGAAGACGGGGTTGTCCTTCGACTGCTTGGTGACCGCGTCGAGATCGAAGTCGAACTGCGCGTCTCTGGTCTTCATCAAGAAGATGAAACGGCACACGTCGGCGCCCGCCTCGTCGATGAGATCGGCGAGCTCGAAGAGCGTTCCCTTTCGCTTGCTGACCTTCACCTCTTCACCACCGCGCGTGATCCGCACGATCTGCACGAGCGCGAACTCGAGCTTCTTCGTGTCGAACCCGAGCAGGTGCATGCCCGACTGAATGCGCGGAACGTGGCCGGCGTGATCGGCGCCGAAGACGTCGACCATGAGCTCGTAGCCGCGGTCGAACTTGGCCTTGTGGTACGCGAGATCGGCGGTCAGGTAGACCGGCGTGCCGTCGGCGCGGAGGATGATTCGATCCTCCTCGTCTTTGAGCGGCATCTTCCCCTTCTCGTCCTGCCAGGTCGCCGTCATGAGGAAGGTGCCGCCCAGCTGCTTGTCGGCGTACTTCGCGGCCTTCGACTCGGCGTCGCGCACCTTCTCTTTGTTGTCCTTCCGTTTGCCCTCGGTCGCCTCGTAGGTGACGCCGCGCGACTTGTAGACGTCGACGATCGACTTCACTGCGCCCGACTCGTGCAGCGACTTCTCGCTGAAGAAGACGTCGTGCGTGATGTTCGCCTTCGCGAGCGTCAACCGAATCGCCTTCATGTTCTCGCGAATGCCGACCGCGATCGCCGCAGGCAGGAACTCGCTCTCGGGCTTGTTCAAGAACGCGTCGCCGACCTCGGCCTTCCAGGTCTTGGCGATCTCGATCACGTACTCGGCCGGGTACTCGCCCTCGCTGAGCGTGATCTGCTCTCCGAAGAGTTCCCGATACCGT
>JAEUJR010000201.1 GCA_016793585.1 Archangium sp. | reverse complement strand
TGCGCGATGAGCTTCCTCGAACAGAACGTCAGCATCATGGGCAAGAAGCTGGCCTTCACGCCGAAGGACTCGCAGCTCATGGGCTTCGTGCGCGAGTACAAAATGCTAGAGCAGCGGCAGTTCTCGGGCGCCCACGACCTGCTCCGCGTGGCGCAGCTCGCCAAAGACCCGAAGGCGCAGCAGCGCCTGAAAGAAGACCCCGACTTCACCGCCCTCTCGAAAGACCCGCGCTTCGCCAGGCTGCTCAACACCGCGGCGATGCAGAAGGCGCTCGAGACCGGAGACATTCGCGGCCTCATCGGCAGCAACGAGGTGGTCGAGCTCATCCAGGATCCAGCGTCGGCGCGCCGCCTCGAACGCGTCGGTGAGCTGGCGCCCTGAGACAGCGCCGACCCGCACCCACACCGATTCACCAAGGGTGGTGGATCGCCGAACGAGATCCCTATAGTGCGCCGCCACGATGGCGAACACGACCCCGCAGCAGCGTTGGACGATTGGCGACTCCCTCGACACCTACGCGATTCGAAACTGGGGCGCGGGGTACTTCGGCATCAACGACAAGGGCAACGTCTGCGTGCACCCGGGCGGCCCCGACTCGCCGAACTTCGACCTGAAGGATCTCGTCGACGAGGTTCGCCGCCGCGGCATCAGCCTGCCGCTGCTGATTCGTTTCACCGACGTGCTGCGCCACCGGGTGGTTCACCTCAACGAGGCGTTCCGAAAGGCGATCACCGAGCACAACTACAAGGCCCAGTACCGCGGCGTGTACCCGATCAAGGTGAACCAGCACCGCTTCGTCGTCGAGCAGATCGTCGACGCGGGCAAGCCGTATGGGTACGGCCTCGAGGCTGGCTCCAAGCCCGAGCTGCTCGCCGTGATGGCCCTCGTCGAAGACCCCGACGCCCTCATCGTCTGCAACGGCTACAAGGACGAGGAGTACGTCGAGACCGCGCTCTTCGCCTCGAAGCTCGGCCGCAAGGTCGTGATGGTCGTCGAGAAGCCCTCGGAGCTTCCGCTGATCGCCGAAGTGTCACGCAAGACTGGCATCACGCCCCGCCTCGGCATGCGCGTGCGGCTGTCGACGCGCGGCGCCGGCAAGTGGGAGGCCTCGGGTGGCGACCGCTCGAAGTTCGGGCTCTCGGCCGCCGAGCTGATGCAGGCGATCGGGTTCATGAAGGAGGCCGGGCTGCTCGAGAGCTTCGAGCTGCTCCACTTCCACCTCGGCAGCCAGATCTCGAACATTCGCAACGTGAAGAACGCGCTCCGCGAGGTCGGCCGCTTCTATGTCGAGGTGCACGCGCTGGGCGCGCCGCTGAAGTACCTCGACGTCGGTGGTGGCCTGGGCGTCGACTACGACGGCTCGCGCACGAACTTCTCGTCGTCGATGAACTACTCCACCGAGGAGTACGCGAACGACGTCGTCTTCTCGGTGATGGAGGCCTGCGACAAGGCCGGCGTGCCGCACCCGGTGCTCGTCAGCGAGTCGGGCCGCGCGGTCGTCGCGCACCACGCGGTGCTGATCACCGAGGTGCTGGGCAACAGCGACTTCGAGGCCGGCCCGGTTCCCGAGGGGCTGCCCGACGAGGTGCCGCAGGTGGTGAAGAACCTGCACGCGGCGCTGCGTGACGTGACGAACAAGAACCTGCTCGAGACCTACCACGACGCCCTCGAGTACAAGGACGAGGTGCTGACGCTGTTCTCGCTCGGCCACCTCTCGCTCGAGCAGCGCGTGCTCGCCGAGAACTTCTTCTGGGCCATCTGTCACAAGATTCTTCGCATGGGCAAAGAGGCCGGCGAGAGCTTCGAGGAGTTCGAGGCGCTCGAGCACAACCTGAGCGACACCTACTTCTGCAACTTCTCGCTCTTCCAATCGCTGCCCGACTCGTGGGCGATCGATCAGCTCTTCCCCGTGATGCCGATTCACCGCCTCACCGAGCGCCCCACCCGACGCGCCGTGCTGGCCGACATCACCTGCGACTCCGACGGCAAGATCGAGAAGTTCATCGACAAGCGCGAGGTGAAGGACGACCTCGAGCTGCACGCGCTCAACGACGACGAGTACTACCTGGGCATCTTCCTCGTCGGCGCGTACCAGGAGATTCTCGGCGACCTGCACAACCTGTTCGGTGACACGCACACGATTCAGGTCTCGCTCGCCCCGGGCGGCGGTTACCTGATCGATCGCGTCGTCGAGGGCGACACGGTGACCGAGGTGCTCAACTACGTCGCCTTCAACAAGGACGATCTGATCGCCAAGGTGCGCATGAAGGCCGAGCTCGCCCTGCGCGCCGGCACCATCACGCTCGACGAGTCGCGCAAGATCCTTCAGGTCTACGAACAGGGCCTCGCCGGCTACACGTACCTCGAGCGTGAAGTCGACGCGAAGAGCTTCACGGCCTCGAACGCGCAGCTGCGGCTCGTGCCGACCGACCTCGCCCCGCGCGCGAGCCCGCGCACGGGCACCTGATCAGTCGGGCCACACGAACGTCATCGGCACCTTCACGTCGGGGTGAAGGCTCCTCGCGACGGGGCAGCCGTGCGCGATCTCCTCGAGCCGGGGCCGCTGCCCGGAGGGTACGCCTCGGGGCATTCGCAGCTCGAGCGTCAGCTCCCCCACGCGGCGAGGAGGCCCCACCATGTGCTTCACCACCGTCGCCGACGCATCGCCGAAGGTGAGGCCCTCTTTCGCCGCCAGCAGCGCCATGGTCGTGAGCGCACAGCTCGCCAATGACACCCCGAGCAGATCGGTCGGTGAGAAGGAGGAGCCATCACCTCCGTTGTCTTTCGGCGGCACGGTGTGAATGACCGCGCCGCTCGGCCCGTGGTGCAGTTCGCACCCGATTCCGCGAAGCTCCACCCGCATCTCGACCCCTGCCATGCGTCACTCCCTCGGTTGCACAACGCCCCCGATTCGGGGGTCAGACAGCAAAACCATGCGCTCCTTCACGTTTCCACTGTTTGCGTCGGCCGCCCTCCTGCTCATGACGGCGTGCCCGACGAAGCCGCCCTGCGCCACCACCTGCACCGGCTGCTGTGATTCGTCTGGCGTCTGCCAGCTCGGGTCGCAATCGAACGCGTGCGGCAAGAGCGGCGCCGTCTGTAAGTCGTGCTCGGTCACCGAGTCGTGCTCGTTCGGGTCGTGCATGAGCAGCTTCGCAGGCACCGGCGGCGGCAGCAGCGG
>JAEUJR010000191.1 GCA_016793585.1 Archangium sp. | reverse complement strand
AAGAAGGCCGTGCAGGACAAGTTCAAGGCGCTCGCGAAGGAGGTTCGCCAGGAGCGTCGCGACGGTGACTTCGACGCCACCAACCGCATCGCCAGCTTCAAGGACCGCATCGCGAAGGGCGTCGCCGACGGGTCGCTCTCGTCGAAAGAAGCGGCGCGCATGACGGGCCAGGTCGCGGGGCTCGAGGCGCTGGCGGCGGCGGGCATCAAAGACGCGCGCCTGTTCAACAAGGTCGACCGCAACATCTTCCGTCAGCGTCACGATGCGCAGACCGACGTGGCGGCGCGGTCGTCGAGCATCGGCACGCAGCTCGACAGCGCGGCGACGGCCGGCAAGCTGACGCCCGAGCAGGTCACGTCGTTCAAGGCCGAGCTGACGAAGTTGAGCGCTGAAGGCGTGCAGGCCGCGGGGCCGCGTCTGAACGAGCTGCAGCAGCGCATCGCGGCGGCGATGTTGGCCGCTCCGCAGCCGACGCCGATGACCCAGGCTGCGTGAGAAGCCGACGGTGAGCCTGGAGTCGGGTGTTCGCTGCCCGAACTCCAGGTCGCTTGTCAGGAACCGCGGCGGTTCTGCTACAAAGGCGTCCGTCGCGTTCGCACGTGACGCCCATGGTCCTCTGAGAACGAAACCCAAACCCGCGTGGCACCTGCTCCTGCTGGAGCCGCGCGTCTCGCGTTCCCTTCGTTCTCCGAAAGACCTTCCCGTATGTCATCGCTTCGAGTGCATCACCTGACCGGCGTCGTCGCTGGTCGAACGTTGTTCTCCGACGTCACGCTGCACCTCACGCCAGGCTGGACCGGGCTCGTCGGCCCAAACGGCGCGGGCAAGTCGACCTTCCTCTCGACGCTCGCGGGCACGGTCGCGCCCGAGCATGGGCACGTCGAGCGAATTCCGGGCGACGCGTCGGTCGTGCTCGTACCCCAACGAACCGAGCTGACGACCGAGGTGGAGTCGTTCGCGAACGCCGATGATTCGCTCGCGGGGCGATGGCGGTCTCGGCTCTCGCTGCACGGGCTCGAGCGCTGGAGCACGCTCTCGTTCGGCGAGCAGAAGCGCTGGCAACTGGGCGCGGCGTTGTGGCGCGAGCCAGACATTCTGTTGCTCGACGAGCCGACGAATCACCTCGATGCGCAGGCCATCGACCTGGTGGTGTCGACGCTGTCGCGGCTGGAGTCGGTGAACGTGCTGGTGGCGCATGACCGCGCGGTGCTCGACCGGCTGACGACGAAGACGCTGCGGCTGCAGCACGGGCGCATCGAGCGGTGGGAGGGCAACTTCTCCGAGGCGCGGGCGCAATGGCTGGCGAAGGAGTCGGCGTCGCGCGCGGAGTACGAGGCGCTCGGGCGTGAGGCGTCGCGGCTCCAACGTTCGTTGAGCGATGGAAGGCGTGAACACTCGGCGGCGACGAAGCAGCGGTCGACCGGCGCGCGCATGAAGTCGAAGCACGACTCCGACGCGCGTGGCCTGCTCGCGAACTACCGAACGGAGCGCGCGCAGGGGCATCTCTCGAGCACGGTGCGACGGCTCGAGGGCCGCGTGAACGAGGTGCAGCAGGCGAAGGAGCGCGTCGACGTCGTCTTCGATGAAGCAGTGACGCTCGAGCTGCCGGGAGAGCGTTGTGGGCAGCCGGTCGTCGCGCGGTTGGAGCCGGGAGCGCGCTCCACACCCGATGGCCGGCTCCTGTTCACCCTGGAGGCGCCGTTCGAGGTGGCGAGAGACGCGAGGCTCGCCATCACGGGCCCGAACGGAAGTGGAAAGACGACGCTGCTGAAGCTGATCAGCGCGGCCGCGACGGTTCCGTCCGAGCGAGTGCTGCTCATGCCGCAAGACCTGAGCGCCGACGATGCACTGCACGACCTCGAGCGCCTGCAGGAACTGCCGCGAGAGGAGCGCGGACGGGTGCTGCAGTGGGTACACGCGCTTGGCGTCGATCCCGATGGGCTGCTTGCGTCACGGGCTCCCTCGGCGGGCGAAACACGGCTGCTCCATCTCGCGCTCGGGCTGTCGGCGAGTCCGTGGTTGGTGTTGCTCGACGAGCCGACGAACCACCTGTCGTTCGACCTCATCGAGCGACTGGAGCAGGCGCTGCAATCATTGCCATGTGCGTTGGTGATGGTGAGCCACGATGAGCGCCTGGTCGAGACCCTGGCGCGAACGACGTGGCGATTGGGGAGCGACTCCTGAACACGGCCCATGGGCGAGCGGGTTGAAGAACGTCGCCTCCGAAGCCGCGAGTGCTCACAGATTGGCAGAACATGCGTCATCCGCGAACGGACGGCCGGAGGGGCGGGTGGTCTTTCAGGGCCACGCACGGTGCGGATTCCGCCGATCAGCGCTGTTCACTCGAGGCCTCGGAGCGCCCGACCACCGGCCCCGCGCTCACCTGGAGCCTCTCTTCACTGCCCCTTCGTGTCGGCAGCGTGCCGCGCCGCCTCTTCGTCGAGCGTCACCGTCACCTCGAGCGGCCCGCCCGACTCCGGCGTGAACGACAGCCGCACCTTCCGGTTGTGCTCGGCCGGTGGACACTTCACCTGGAGGTCGGCCACCACCAGCTTCTCCGGGTGCACTCGCACCACCTTCTCTTCGACGGCGGCCGAGCCGGTGCACTGCACAGCGCCCATCGCGTCGACGACCTGACCGGTCATGGCGCCTGACACCGCGAGCGCCTCTCCATTCTTGTCACGCATCGACAGCACGACATGAATTGCATCACCTGTGAGTGACGCCTTCTCGACCATCACGCTCACCGGCGTTGGCTTGCACGCAGCACAGGCGAGGCACATCGCCAGCAACCAACGACTCGAGGTGGACATCGCTCGACGCTATCAGCGTGAAAGCGCCCCGAGCCGCGGAATGAGGAACGGCACCCGCTGCCGGTACTCGTCGTAGGACGGGCCGTGTCTGGCGCTGAGCTCGCGCTCCTCGAAGAACCACAGATTGAACACGTGCGCCGGCACGTAGAGAACGAGGGAGCCGAGCAGCAGCCACGTCGAGCCCACCAGCAGACTCACGCCAATGAACTGCAGGTACAGCCCGAGCGACATCGGGTTGCGCACGCGCTCGTAGACCTGGCTCGCCACGACGCGCTCGGTCAGCTTGTACGCCATCATCCCCGAGCCTTCGGTCTTCAGCGCCCGCATCGACGACGACGAGAAGTACACGCCCACCAGCGTCATCGGCACGCCCAGCACCCACCGCGCGATGGGCCACGGCAACGATGGCAGCCCGAGCAGCTCGTCGAAGTGCGTCAGCCCCGGCCACACGAACCCCGCGAACGAGGGCACGAAGAACGCGCCCCAGAAGAACGTGTGACTGATTCGGCTCAGCCGGTGCGCCGCCTCCTTCGTGGGCGTACGACGAATGAGAAGGCCCAGCACCAGCGTGGCCACGGTGAACGCCACGATGCCCACGACCTGCGCGTAGATGGTGATCATCGGAGCGGCAGCTCACCAGAGCCGACTCATCAGACGCACCATGCGCCCACAGCTCAGCTCATGCGGGCGATGCTGCCTGCTTCGAAGTCAGAGCGGCCGCTCGTACACGCGCCACTTCTTGTAGATCTTCGCGCCCATGCGCTCGATGCCACGGTTGATGCCGTCGTTGTCCTCGAGCGTCCACGAGAGCTCGCCGCCCTCGTAGCCCGCCGCCTTGCCGCGCACCGAGATCTCTTCGTACAGCACGGCCGCGAGCGCTCCGTACTTTCGCGACGCGCGGTAGTCGTGGTGCACGCCGAGCATGATGAGGCGCGCGCGCTTCGGCCGGTTGAACTTCAGCCGCCACAACAGCTTCACGAGGTTGATGGGGTTCTTCATCAACTCGCCGTTGAAGTCGCGGATCAGCTCGTTGATGTCGGGAATGGCAAACAACATCGCGGCAGGTTTGCCATCGACCTCGGCGACGTACGCGATGCGCTCGTCGATGAACATCTTGTACTCGTTGGCGATGACCTCGAGCTCCATGTCCGTGAAGGGCGTGAAGTTCCAGTTGTTGCGCCAGGCCTCGTTGTAGATGTCCTTGATGATGCCCGCCTCACGGCGAATCTCACCCTTGTCCATCAGGCGAATCTTCACGTTGGGCAGCGCGCGCGTCTTGTCGGCCACCTTCTTGGTGAACTCGTCCATCGGCGTCTCGCGGCCGTACCACCACGCGTAGAAGTCCTTCGCCTTCGGGTAGCCCGCCGCGAGAATCAGCGCGTCCATGAAGGGGCGGTTCCAGGTGGTGCCAATCATCGACGGCGTGTCGAAGCCCTCGATGAGAATGCCGACCTCACCCTTCGAGTCGAGCGTGAACGGCCCACGCAGGCGAACGCGGCCCTTCGAGCGACCCCACGCCTCGGCCTTCTCGAACAGCGCGCGCGCCACGGCCACGTCGTCGATGCACTCGAAGAAGCCGAAGAAGCACGTCTTCGGCTCGTCGGGCCACGTCTTGTCGTAGTCGAAGTCGACCTGCGCGCTGATGCGGCCCACCGGCTTGCCGTCACGGTACGCCACCCACGCGGCGAGCTCTCCGTGCGCGAGGAAGACGCTCTTCTTCGGGTCGAGCTGCTTGCGGTAGTCGTCCTTCAGCGGCGGAACCCAGTTCTTCTCGTTCGCCATGCCCAACACCCAGGGCACGTCGATGAAGGCCTCGACGGCCTTCTTGTCGCCGAGCGAGATGGCTTTGACTTCGACTGGAGCGGTCATGGGCCTTCCGCTACCCGAAATGGCGCGGAAGTCATCGTGTTTTCCAGCTCGCACGTTGCCCAGTTCGACTTCGCTGTCTCACGGCCCGCAGAAGGTCGTGAACTCGCTCGTGTCGACGCTCGAGAGCGACAACATCGCCGGCGTG
>JAEUJR010000188.1 GCA_016793585.1 Archangium sp. | reverse complement strand
CGTCTCGGCCGCCATCTCGTCGGTCTCGAGCCACATCGGCGGCGCGTCGTCGGGCTCGTACGCAGCGTCGGGCATGGTGAACGTCGGTGGCGGCACGGGCATCAACACCACGGTCGGTGGCAACAACGGCGGCCCGATGGTGGGCGGCGCTGGTCCGAGCGCGAACTTCGGCGCGGGCGTCTCGTCGAACGACGTCGGCATGGGCAACCAGGCCATCGCCGGCATGAGCGGCGAGATGAGCAACATGCTCAAGCTGCAGTACCAGATGCAGCGTGAGAACATGACGTACACGTCGATCTCGAACGTCATGAAGGGCAAGCACGACACCGTGAAGAACACCATTCAGAACGCCCGCTAAGCGAAGGTTGCTTCAGCAGCGAACACCGAGGGCGACCGGAAACGGTCGCCCTTTGTGCTATTCACGGCCTGCGTTCCCCACTGAAAGGACAGCGCCACAATGGCCGAGACGAAGTCAGACATCGCCGGCAGCATTCTCCCCGTTTCGAAGCAGCAGGCGATGCTCATGCTGGAGTCCATCTACCTGTGGATGGATCTCGGGAAGTTCGACCACGCTCGCGAGCTCGCCAGCGGCGTTGCCTCGCTGATGCCGAAGACCAAGCAGGCGCAATTCGCCCTCGGCACCATCGAGTTCAATCAGCAGAAGTACGACAAGGCGCTGCAGGCCTTCCGCGCAGCCCAGCGCCTCGACGCGAAGAGTGGTCTGGCCCGCGCCCACTGTGCCGAAGCGCTCATCTTCATGGGCAAGACCGGCGAGGCGCTCAAGGAGCTGCAGTCGGCGCGTGATCTCGAAGACGATGGCGGCGTCGCCGAGTTCGCCTACCGCCTGACCATCTTCGCCGGCATCAGCGATCTCGAGCGTGCGCTGAAGGAAACCAACGACAAGAAGCGCGGCGAGAAGTTCGACTTCGCCATCAAGGCGTTTCAGCTCGCCGCGAAGTTCGAGCCCAAGGCCGCCGAGCCGCGCCTGCGCATCGGCGAGGTGCACGTGTTGACCGGCAAGAACGCCGAGGCGAAGGCCGAGATCGACGCGGCCCTCAAGTTGTCTCCCAACGACGACGAGAAGGCCCTGGCTGACAAGCTGCTCGAGGTCGCCAGTGGAAAGGTGAAGGACGCGCCGAAGAAGCGCTAGTCTTCTTCAATCGAGGAGCCCATGTCCGTTCGCGGTGTCGGTCGAGGTGGAAAAGCGGGTGGTGCGGGCCGCGCTGGTGCTGCTGGCGGCGCGAGCGGACCAGCGAAAACAGGCGGAGCCTTCGGCGCCAAGGTCGATCGCGCCGAGTCTCTCGTCGGGCCGTCAGGGCTCGTCGGCTCCTCGAACGTGGGCGCGACCGCGGCCACCAACCCCGTCGTCGCCCAGGCCCTCGACATCGCCCGCCAGATGAAGGCCGGCCAGATCAAGAGCCGCGACGAAGCGACCAAGAAGCTCGTGCAGGACATTCTGCGCGACAAGGTTCACACCCAGTCCAAGCACCTCACCGAGAAGATCGTCGCGCAGCTCAAAGACGATCCCCGCCTGGCCCAGACTCTCGAGCGCCTGTGGAACAAGGCGGAGCAAGAGGAGTAACCGCCCTTTGCCTCTCGCGGAATCCAAGGCGCAGATCCTGGAGAAGTACGGCGCCTACGTGCGCTCGCTCGCTGCCCAGGTGCGCAAGCAGTTCAACTCCCAGTTCGAGATGGAGGAGCTCGTCGCGTGGGGCCAGGTCGGCCTGCTCGAAGCCGCTGAACGCTTCGACGCCCGCGTCGGTGCCAACTTCCTCACCTTCGCCCACTACCGCATCAAGGGAGCCATCTACGACGGCCTTCGCAAGATGGGGGTGTTGAAGGGCTCGAGCGCGGGTGCCGAGCGCGCCAACGACTACCTGGGCAACCTGGCTGATCGTGAAGGCGGCGGTGGCGGCCTCGAGGACGAGGTGGAGCGCATCTCGAGCGCCGTCACAGGCCTCGCCATGGTGTTCGGCACCAGCCTCGACGGCGCCGACGCGATGCAGATGTCTGACGAGGCCCTGCCTCCTGACGAGCGTATTCAGCTCGAGCAGATGCGGCGTCGGGTGCGTGGGGCCATCGAGAAGCTGCCGGAAAAAGAGCGAAAACTGCTGCAGGGCTACTACTTCCAGAACAAGACGCTGGAGGAGGCCGGCGCCGAGATCGGCCAGTCGAAGAGCTGGGCGAGTCGCCTGCATGCCCGGGCGGTTGAACGACTGAAGCAACTTCTGGAAGATGAAGACGATAACGAACCTGTAGACGACTTGAGGAGGCCTCAAAATGGCGGGTCCACTGGCAGGAATCTCAGCAGCCCAAATCGCCCAGCAGAAGCTGCCCGAGCAGGCCCAACAGGCCAACAAGGCGGGCCCAAGCAAGTTCGACCAGGCGATGAAGACGCAGGG
>JAEUJR010000177.1 GCA_016793585.1 Archangium sp. | reverse complement strand
GGCTCGCGCGCGTACCGGCGGAGAAGCGCGCGACGAATTCTTGCAGCTGGCTGATCTTCTTCTGCTTCTCCTGGTTCTCCGACTCGATGCGCGAGCGCACCTGGGCCTTCTGACGAACCATGTCGTCGTAGCCGCCCGGGTAGGTGATGATCGTCTCGTAGTCGATGTCAGCGATGTGCGTGCAGATCGCGTTCAAGAAGTGCCGATCGTGCGAGATGGTGATCAGCACGCCCTCGTACTCGTGCAGGAACGTCTCGAGCCACCGAATCGACTCGAGGTCGAGGTTGTTGGTGGGCTCGTCGAGCAGCAGCCCCTCGGGCTTGCCGAAGAGCGCCTGCGCCAACAGCACGCGCAGCTTGTAGCCACCGGTGAGGTTCTTCAGCGGGCCTTCGTGAAACGACTGCTCGATGCCCAGGCCTTCGAGCAGCGCGCCCGCGTCGGACTCGGCCACGTAGCCGTCTTCTTCGGCGATCACGCCTTCGAGCTCGGCCAGGCGGTGCCCGTCGGCGTCGGAGAGGTCGGCCTTCTCGAGCAGCTTGTTCTTCTCGGTGAGCGCGGCCCACAGCGGCTTGTTGCCCATCATCACCACGTCGAGCACGCGGGTCTCTTCGTACTGAAAGTGATCCTGGCGAAGAATGCCCAGCTTGCGCGGGCGCATGATGTCGCCGGTGTCCTGCTCCTCGTCACCCGCGAGAATCTTCATGAACGTCGACTTGCCTGCGCCGTTCGGGCCGGTGAGGCCGTAGCGACGGCCCGCCGAGAACGCGACGTTCACCTCTTCGAACAGCTTCTTGGGGCCGTAGCCCTTCGACACGTTGACGATGGAAAAGGACGCCATGGGCGCGCCCTCTCGCATGTCCCGTGCTTGCTGTCATGCCCGCAGGCGGAGCACGGCCTCCCACTCTTCACCCACCCGACCGGGGAAGCTGTCTTTCGCCTTCACGAACCGCTCGAAGCTGAAGTTCGTGAACCGCGCGCGCACGTCGGCTTCGGTGGTGTCGAACGGCGGGCCGCCGGTTCTGCCGTGGTTGTAGAAGAGCCCGACGAGCCGGCCACCGGGCACCAGCGCGCCCTCGATGGCGGTGACGTAGCGATCACGCGTCGAGGGGTCGATGGCGCAGTAGCAGGTGTGTTCGATGACGGCGTCGAAGGCGCGCGGGTGGCTCTCGTGCAGCGTGAAGACGTCGGCCTGGAGCGGCTCGAACGACACGTTGCTGCCCTGCAACCGCTCCTGCATGGCCTTGATGGCCTCGGGCGCGAAGTCGATGGCGGTGACCTGGTAGCCCGCGATGGCCGCAGCGAATGCCTCGAAGCCACGGCCCGCGCCGACGACCGCGACCTTCGCTCCGCGCGGAATGATCGCCTCCTTGATCATGCGCGCGATCGGCGGAGCGCACTGCCCCTTGTCCCACCCCATGTCCTTCGTGAGGTACCGCTGGTTCCAGCCGGCCGCGCTCAATCGCTCGTCGCTCATGGGGGAACGCTGTAGAACAGTCTCGGAGGCATTCCATGAAGAAGATCCTCGTCGCCGTCGATGGGTCCGATGCGTCGCTCAAGGGCACCCGCAAGGCGCTCGAATGGGGCAAGCCGTTCGGTGCAGACGTCACGCTGATCTACGTGGTGCCGCCGATGGTGCTGCCCGGTGACGCGCCGTGGGCCCGAATGGACGAGATTCACGCCGCCGAGCTCAAGCGCGGCGAGAAGGTGCTCGCCGAGACGCTGGCCGCTGCTGGTGAGACGCCACTCCTGGTGTCGACCCGCTCGGTGCTCGGGCCCGCCGCCGAGACGATCAGCGAGGTCGCCGACGCCGAGGGGTACGATCTCGTGGTGGTCGGCAGCACCGGCAAAGGCGCGGTCAAGCGCATGCTGCTCGGCAGCGTCGCCGATCGGCTCGTGCACACCTGCACGAAGCCCGTGCTCGTCGTTCGATGATCGGAAAGGTCGTCGGCCTCGGTGTCTGCGAGCGGGGTCAGGTCGAGTCGAGCCCCGTGCTGTCGTTGTCGCTGACGGCGCTGGGCATCGTCGGTGATCGGCACGCGGGCGCCACGCTCGTGGCGGGGCCCAGGCAGAAGGGCGTCGCGCGCGGCACGGTGTTGCCGAACACGCGGCAGGTCTCGCTCGTGTCGGCCGAGGAGTCGAAGGCGATCGCACGGGCGCTGGGGGTCGAGCGAGTCGACTTCACCTGGCTCGCTGCGAACGTCGAGCTCGAGGGGGTCGAAGCGCTGACGAGGGTGGCCCAGGGAGCGCTTCTCGAGTTCTCGGGCGGTGTCGTACTGGCCCTCGAGGGTGAGAACGAGCCGTGCCGCAAGGTGGGCAGGGTGATCGCCGCGAAGACCGGCCGGCCGCTCGAGAGCGCGTTCGTGAAGGCAGCCCACGGGCGGCGTGGGCTGATCGCGCGTGTCCATCGTGGCGGGACGGTGACGCTCGGAGAACAGGTGCGCGTCTCGTGGCGGGGAGTAGGGTGATGGTGGAGGCACACATGAAGACCGTTCTCGTCGCAGTCGATGGCTCCGAACCGTCACTCAAGGGCGTCGCCAGCGCCATCGATCTCTCGAAGGGCCTCGGCCTCAAGCTCGAGCTCGTCTACGTCATTCCTCCGGTACTGCTGCCGCCGTCGACGTACGCCGAGACGATCAAGAAGCTCGAAGAAGGCAACGCCGCGATGGCGAGCAGCGCGCTCGAGAAGGGCAAGGCGCTGGTCAAGGCCGCCGGGCTCGAGTGCGATCTGGTCACGATTCACGGCGCCCCCGCCGAGTCGCTCGCCGATCTCGCGACGGCCGAGCGGGTCTGGGGCGTCGTGATCGGCGCGAAGGGCCACAACGCCGTGTCGCGCGTGCTGCTCGGCAGCAACGCCGATCGCCTCATGCACATCTGCTCGAAGCCGGTGCTGATCGTCCGCTGATCACCACTCGGGTTCGGGT
>JAEUJR010000110.1 GCA_016793585.1 Archangium sp. | reverse complement strand
CCGAGACGAGCGTCACCATCGAAGGTGTCGCGGCCGTCATCGACTCGGGCCTCGCGCGCGTCGCGGCACACTCGCCGTGGAGCGGACTGCCGACGCTCAAGGTGCAGAAGGTCTCGAAGTCATCGGCCATTCAGCGCGCGGGCCGAGCCGGTCGAACGCGCGCGGGCACCTGCGTTCGGCTCTACACGCGAGGCGACTACGAAGGCCGCCGCTTCGACGTCGCCATCGAGTACCTCGAGAAAGAAGACGATCGGCACCTCGAGCAGCAGGTGCTGGCCGCGTTGAAGCGGCTCATTCAGGCCGAGCTCGATGGCCACGTGCTCGTGTTCCTCCCGGGCGCTGCCGAGATTCGTCGCGCGCAAGACGCGTGTTCGGAGTTCGCCCAGCGCCACCAGCTCGAGCTCGTCGTGCTTCACGGAGACTTGAGCGCGGCCGAGCAGGATCGAGCGCTCAAGGCGAGCCCGCGGCGGAAGGTCATTCTCTCGACCAACGTCGCCGAGACGAGCGTCACCATCGAAGGTGTCGCGGCCGTCATCGACTCGGGCCTCGCGCGCGTCGCGGCACACTCGCCGTGGAGCGGACTGCCGACGCTCAAGGTGCAGAAGGTCTCGAAGTCGTCGGCGATTCAGCGCGCAGGCCGAGCCGGTCGAACCCGCGCGGGCACCTGCGTTCGGCTCTACACGCGAGGCGACTACGAAGGCCGCCCGATGTCCGACGCGCCCGAGATTCGGCGGCTCGACTTCGTGGAGTCGTCGCTGTCGCTGCGCGCGCTCGGCGTGAACGACGTGCGCTCGTTTCCCTTCTTCGAGCCACCACCACCGTCAGCCATCGACGCAGCCGAGTCGCTGCTCACACAGCTGGGAGCGCTCGAGAAGTCCGGGGCGCTCACGAAGATCGGCCAGCGCCTGCTCACCTTTCCCCTGCACCCTCGGCTCGCGCGCCTGGTGGTGGCCGGTGAACAGCGCGGCGTCGCCGAAGAAGCCGTCACCATCGCGGCGCTGTTGAGCGAACGCGACATTCGGCAAGAAGCGCGCGCCCGCTTTGGTGACTCGCGGCGCGGCAATGACGCGCTCGCCGGCCCTTCTGACGTGCTCGAGCTGCTGGAGCGCTTCAAAGAAGGCCAGGCCACCAGCGCGCGAAGTGCGGGGCTCGACGCTGGCGCGATGCAGTCGGTCGATCGCGTGCGCAAACAACTGAGCCGCTCGATCGATCGTCGTGTTCACGCGCCAACGTCGGACCGTGCGCGCGAAGAAGCGCTGCTCCAGGCCGTGCTCGCGGGCTACCCCGATCGCGTCGCCAAACGCCGTCGTCCCAAATCGCCAGACATCGTCTTCGCCTCGGGTGGCTCGGCATCGCTCGACGTCACCTCGGTCGTGCACGAAGCCGAGCTCATGGTGGCGATCGACGCGGAGGAGCGGCGTGGTGGCGTCGCCGTTCGCATCGCCTCGCAGATCGAAGCGGAGTGGCTGCTCGATCTCGACGGTGACTCGCTCGGAGAAGTCGACGCCCTCGAGTGGAACGCCGATGCGAAGCGCGTCGATCGCGTGACGCGCATGACGTTCGGCAACGTGGTGCTCGAAGAGACGCGCAACCCGGCACCTGCGTCGGACGAGACGACGAAGCTGCTCGCGCAGGCGGCCGTCGAAGCCGGCGTTCGCACCTTCGTCGACCCCGAGGCTGTCACGGCGTGGCAATGCCGAATCGACGCGCTCCGTGCCGCTTTTCCCGAGGCGGGCTTTCCGGTCGCCGATGAAGCCTTCGTGAAGCAGCGGCTGGCCGCGCTGTGTGACGGGCTGCGTTCGTTCAACGAGGTGCGGGAGGCGGGGTTGCTCAACGCGCTCCAGGCGTCGCTCACGGCGCAACAGGCGCGGCTGCTTCACACCGAAGCGCCCGATCGCATCACGCTGCCCGGAGGCCGCTCCGTGCAGGTGCACTACGAGCCCGCGCGCCCACCGTGGATCGAGTCGCGCCTGCAGGACTTCTTCGGTCTGCTGAAGGGGCCTGCGATCGGCCGCTCACCGCTCGTGCTGCACCTGCTCGCGCCGAACATGCGCGCCGTGCAGGTGACGACCGACCTCTCCGGCTTCTGGGATCGCCACTACCCCGCGATTCGCAAAGAGCTGATGCGGCAGTACCCGAAGCACTCTTGGCCGGAGGATCCGCGCACGGCGACGCCACCGGCTCCACGACCGCCCCGACGCTGACTCACACCATGCGGCCGTAGCCGTTGATGACCGACGAGTCGGCCGGGTACGTCTTGCGACGAACCTGATCGCTCGAGTTGCCCTCGATGGTCTGCACGTAGGTGCGCCCGTTCTGGGTGAACACCTTCTCGACGATGCCGACGTGATCGGCCCAGCCGTGGCTGCCGTCCCAGCGGAAGGTGACCGCGTCACCCGGCTGCGGGTTGTGGCGACCCTTCCACGTGCCCTGCTGCTGCAGGTAGTTCGCGACGCCCTGTGCGCTCGCGGTGTTGACGTGAAAGCCGGCCTTCTTCGCGACGTAGCTGACGAAATCGGCGCACCACGCCTCGGCAGGACGACCGAGCGCCGAGCTGAACTTGTTCCGGTTGCCAGCACCCTCGTGGTACCCGAGGTGCGAGCGCGCCTCGTTGAGCATCGTCTGAACCTTCGACGACGACGGCGCGCCGGGGTTGTTCGTCACCGGGCCGGGATTCGACGGACGCGACGGCGAGCCTCCAGGCTCGAAGCCATCGGTCTGCATCTTGCGCCACGTGTTCGGGCCCACGATGCCGTCGACCGCCAGGTGGTACTTCTTCTGGTACGCGATCACCGCCGCGCGCGTCTTCGGGCCGAAGTCACCGTCGATCGGGCCGGGGTTGATGCCAGCAGCCTTCAGCTCTTTCTGAACTCGGGTGACATCGGCTCCGTGGCTTCCGGTGCGAACCAGCATTGGCGACTCCTTGTCGGCAGGGCTGCAGAAGTGTCGGACGAAGGCGCGCGCGCGTTCGCCGAGAGGTGCGCCAAAGGACCTGACAAACCGGGGCGAATTTCACGCCGCATTTCCCGGGAATTCTGATCGGGGTGGCGCGACTCCAGGGTGGCGTGGCCGAGCGGAGCCTCCACACCCCACCCGTGACGAGATCGTCGGCACTTCGATGGGCACGGCGCCTGCGATGGCTCAGGCGCATGAACCTGCTCAGCCATGCGATCACCACCACCGGTCGGCGCTCGAACAACGAAGACAACCTCTGTGATGCACCGGCGCTCGGGCTGTTCGCCGTCGCCGACGGGCTCGGCGGCTACGAAGGCGGCGAGGTCGCCAGCGCGCTGACCGTCGAGACGCTGCAGCGCTTCGTCGAGCGAAATCGGCGCGATCCCGGCGGCACCTGGCCCTGCAAGGAGGACAAGAAGAAGTCGCTGTCGGAGAACCTGCTGCGCGCGGCCGCGACCGAGGCGCACCTCGCGATCATGGACAAACGCGCAGGCCGGCTCGGGCAGATGGGTTCGACGATCGCCTCGATGCTGATCGTCGATCAACACGCCGCCATCGCGCACGTCGGAGACAGCCGCGTCTACCGTCTGCGCAACCGCGTCATCGAGCCGCTGACGAGAGATCACTCGGTCTACGCCGAGATGCTCGCGGCCGGGCGTGATCTGCCACCGCGCCACGACTTCCCGTTCAAGAACCAGATCACCCGCGCGCTGGGCCTGACGGGAAACTCGAACGCCGACACGAGCGTCACCGACGTCTGCATGGGCGACCGCTACCTGCTCTGCACCGACGGGCTCTACGACCCGTTCGAAGACGACGCGCTCGCGGTGCTGCTCGACGAAGGAGATGTCGCGGGGTGCTGCAAGAAGCTGGTCGAGACTGCGTTCGAGAAGGGCAGCGCCGACAACATCACCGCCGTCGTCATCGACGTGGCGGCTTGACCTTCGAGTACGCGAACACGATCACGTTCACGCCGGGCGAGGGCTGAACGAGCACCGTCTTGCCCTTCTTCGCGAGCGCCAGCGCGGGCGGAAACCACGGGAGCTTCAGCAGCGCGTCGTCGGTGTCGACGTACTCGGGCACGAGCAGATCGAGCTCGACGTAGCCACCGCGCGTCTCTTTCTGGAGCGACTGCCCGAAGGCGTACGGCGCGTCGTCGGCGGTCGGGGCGAGATCGTTGTGCAGCGCGCCGCCGTAGAGGATCAACATCTTGCCCGGCAGGCCGCCCTCTTCTTCGTCGCGCACCTGGGTCGCCTTCTCTTCGACCTTGCGGCGCATGAGCAGCAGCGACTGCTCAGCGTCGAGCTCGCCGTCCTTGTCGAGCATCGACTTGTAGTCGTCGCAGTTGATGAGGAGCGTGTGGTTCTTGAGCCCGAGATCGTAGGCCTTGCCCATCATCGTGGCGACCTCGTCTTCGGTCTCCTTCGGGCGCTTCGTCGTCTTCTCGACGGCCTGCGCGGCCTGCTTCTCGACCTGCCCACAACGGCCGTTCAGCATCCACGTCTCGACGATCAACGACGTCGCCCCGCCATCGAGCACTGGCAACGCCTCATTTGTGAAGTGTTTGATGGCGCTCGGCACTTTGGGAGCCCCGTTCAGCTCGTGGTACTCGCCCACGCCGAGGATCTGCGGGTGCACCGCGAGCACGTGCGCGAACGCGTCTTTGGGCGACGAGAACACGGTGATGCCGCCGTCGGTCGCCCCCAACAGCATCGTGGCCAGAATCGCGAGCATCAGTCCTCGTCGGGCCCGTCGAAGAGATCGTGCTTCTTGAGCAGCGTGCGCCAGTGTTTCCGGTCGACACCGGCTTCGCGTGCAGCGGCCGAGAGGTTGTCGCGATGCCTCGCCATGAGATCTCGCAGGTAGGTGCGCTCGAAGACCTCGAGCACCGCCTCCTTCGACTCTTTGTACGGAAGATCGGTTCTCACGCCGAGCACCTCGCCGGTGCCGACGGAGGCCTCGAGCGAGATCTTCAGCTCCCCGAATCGGCGGGCGCCGGGAGACAGCA
>JAEUJR010000105.1 GCA_016793585.1 Archangium sp. | reverse complement strand
ACAGCCGATCGTCGGGCCGCGCTGGCCGTTCGGCGAGCAGCTTCTCGAGGGCAGCGCCGGTCTGTGGGTCGAACTCGTCGACGCGGGGAGGCCAGGTGCGCAGGTCGGCCACGAAGAGGCGCGAGACCTCTTCGAGCAGGTGCTCGATCACCGGAATCGGCTTCTGCTCGAGAATGAGATCCCACCGGGTCGGCTGCACGCGGCCCGTTTAGGGGAATCAGCGCAGCGGCACCAGCCGTCGGGGCTTCGGCTCGGCAGGAACGGGCAGGCCGTAGCCGGCGAACAGCTCGCGGCGCACCACCTGGTACACGCTGCGGCTGGTGACGAACTCGCGGTGCTTCACGTCGGCGATCTCGATGTTGCGCACGTTCGGCGCGTCGAACTCGTTCTCGACCAGACACGAGGGGAACGGGTTCACGTGGTCGGTCTTCGAGAAGATGCTGGTGAGGTTCACGTCACGCGGGAACGCGCCCATCTTCAGGCGGCGAATGAACGGCGACATGGGGGTCAGCTGCCAGATACTGCGCGAGATGAGGCCGTGGGTGACGACGCCGAAGTACGCGGTGGGCGAGCCGTTGTGCGGGCTGCCGAGCGTGATGAGGTTCTTCACCCGTTTGTCGCCGCCGAGGCGCTTCACGTAATACGTGCCGATGATGCCGCCCTTGGAGTGCCCGATGATCGAGAGCGGGCCCATGTTCGGGTAGCGCTGGTACAGCCGCTCGATCTTCCCCCGCACCTTCTCGGCCGTCTCGTCGATGGCGTTGGTGTTGAACGCGTCTTTCCAGCCGCCGAGGTTGATGCTCCAGACGCAGAACTGATCGCGGCGCAGGCGGTGCTCGAGCACCTCGAACACGCGGCGGGTCGACATGAAGCCGTAGAGGAGCAGCACCGGCCGCGGGCAGTTCGTGAAGTCGGTGCGTCGCTTGACGGTGTTGGTCGCGTCGAGGTCGAAGTACCCCTTGAGGTACTCGGCTTGCCGCTTCAACTGTCGAAACCGCAGTCGCAGATCCAGCATCTGCCCACCCACTTCCAGACCGGCCGGTCACCACAAGTGTAGCGATGGGCCTGGGTTGGCGCGAGGTGAGGAAAGGTCAGGCTTGCCCGGCATCGACCCGTTTCGCAGTGCCGACGAGCACTTCGGCGAGCGCTTCGACGATGGGCAGGCCGGGGTGGCGCTGGAGCCAGAAGAACTCGCCGCCAGCGTTGATCTCGAGGAACACCGTTCGCCCGTCTGGCGTGACGACGAAGTCGGCGGCGGCGTAGTTGAGCCCGAACCACTTCGTGAGCTTCAGCAGCCCGCGCTCGATGGGCTTCGGCAGCTCGTACTTCCACCACGCGTCGAGCAACGTCATGCCTTCTTTGCGCCAGTCGAGCTTCGCGCCGTCGAGCGCCTGCGAGTCGACGGCGGCGGTGAAGACGCGATTGCCGACGACCGTGGCGCGCAGCTCGATGCGCTTCTCGAGCTTCTCCTGGAACGTCATCGGTGAGAGCGCCAGGCCCTCGAGGTTCTCGAGATCGTCGGGGCTGAGCGTGTTGGTGAAGACGACGTTCTCGACGCCCTCGCGCCAGATGGCGAAGGAGTGCTGCATCTTGGTGATGATCGGCCCCTTCACGCGCTTCGCAAACCGCCGCACGTCGTCGGGGAAGTTGCTGAAGAGCGTCTCGGGAATGTCGAGGCCGAACTCGCGGGCCTTTCGCAGCTGCAGCTCTTTGTGATCGCACCGCCGCACCGCGCGAAGCGTGTCGAGCTGGAAGCAACGGCAGGCGGCGATGGTGCCGTAGAGCTGGCGGCGGCTCTCGTCGAGGCAGGCGGCGCGCATGTCGCCGAGGCTGTCGGGCAGGCGGCCTCCCGCGAGGAATCGCCGGTACCAGATGGCGTGCAGCTTCTCGAGGTCGACTGGCCCATCAGCGGTGTGCAGCACCCGCTTCGTGCGTGTGCGGGTGAGCTCGGTCGAGAGCCCGACCGACGTCGGGTAGTGATCGGTGTCGAACCGAACGCCCTTGGCGCGGTGCTTCTTCAGCGCGTGGCGAACCAGCTCGACGCTCTCGTTGTCGTCACTGCGCGTCACCAGCAACACGTTCACGGTCGTCGTGCTCCCTGAATCAAGGCGCGCGCGAAGGCGCCTGAGATGTCGTAGCCCAGGTCGCGCTCGAGCCAGCCCCATTCTCCCGCAGGGTTCACCTCGAGGAAGACGTGGCGGCCGTCGGGCGTGACGATGAAGTCGAGCGCACCGCTCACCAGGCCCAGGCGCTTCATGAGCCTGAAGATGCGCGCCCGCAGCGGCGCAGGAAGGGTGGCGCGCGCCCACGTCACGCCTTCGTTCGCGTCGAGCTGGCGCCAGTCGACTCGGCCACGCTCGGTCTTCGACGCGTCGATGCTCGCGGTGAAGGTCTCGTCGCCGACGACGACCACGCGCAGCTCGTGGGCCTTCTCGACGAGCGGCTGGAAGATCTGCGGCGCGTACTTGATGCGGTGCAGCTGCGCGTACGCCTCGCCGTCGAGCTGCGACGTGTAGAAGAACCGATCGGCCTGCATCGCGTACGAGAGCGGCACGAGCAGCTTGGTGACGAGTCGTGGCTCCCGCGCGCGCAGCCGTTCGACCCAGCCCGGGCTGTTGGTGATGGTGGTGTCGGCCAGGTCGAAGCCCAGTTCGTGCGCCACGCGAAGCTGCAACACCTTCGACTCGGCGCGCATCGACGGCTCGAGCGCGTTCACCCAGTGACAGTCGGTGAGGTGCACCAGCGTGTCTTGCAGGGCCGTGCGCGAGGTCTCGATGCAGGCGTCGCGATCGTCGGGCGCCATCGAGGGCAGCTGCGGTGTCCACAGTCGGCGCAGCCACACCGCGTCGACCTGTGAGAGGCGAACGGAGCGCTCGGGAAGCTCCAACACCGCCTCGACGCCAGCCTGCGTGCGCTCGACCGCGAGGGCGATCGACAGAGGGAACGTGTCGGTGTCGAGACGAACCGCCACCCAGCCTTCGCGAACGAGGGCCTGCTGCACACGATCGATGGTGAAGAAGTCGCCCGAGTGCGTGAGCAGCAACGCAAGAGGGCGCCGGACAGAAGCCCGACGCCCTCGCGCGCCACCGACGGATCGGGTCCGCCGCAGCTTCGTCACGTCACTCGTCGTTGTCCGACGGAGCCTTCATCGTGGTGACACGCCCGCCACCACCGTCTTCGTTGTCAGACGGGGCCTTCATCGTGGTGACGCGCCCGCCACCGCCGTCTTCGTTGTCAGAGGGCGCCTTCATCGTGGTGACCGTGCCACCGCCACCGCCGACGCGCCCGCCACCGCCGTCTTCGTTGTCAGAAGGCGCCTTCATCGTGGTGACCGTGCCACCGCCACCACCGACGCGCCCGCCACCGCCGTCTTCGTTGTCCGACGGGTACTTCATGGTGTGCGCGATGCCGCCGCCGTCTTCCTGATCAGACGGCGCCTTCTTGGTGACGCCACCGCCGCCGCCGTCTTCGTTGTCAGACGGGTACTTCATGGTCGAGACCACGCCGCCGCCGTCTTCCTGATCAGACGGCGCCTTCTTGGTGACGCCACCGCCACCGCCGTCTTCGTTGTCCGACGGGTACTTCATGGTCGAGACCACGCCGCCGCCGTCTTCTTGATCAGAGGGGGCCTTCTTGGTGACGGCTCCGCCGCCGCCGTCTTCGTTGTCCGACGGGGCCTTCATGGTGTGCATCACGCCGCCGCCGTTCGGGCCCTTCTGGCCTTCGAGGAACCGGCTGAAGAACGGCTCGACCGAGACCTTGCCCTTCGCGCCGATGGTGACGGGGCCAGCGACCATGGTGATGCCGGCGAAGCCACCGGAGCGCTCGATGAAGAACGACTTCACCTTGTTCGGGTCGGTGGGCTTCGCGCCGGGAGCGAGCGCTCCGACGGGGATCAGCGCCGTGTACGAGAACTGATCAGGCCCCTTCCCGGCCTTGAGCGGCACCCGCACGAAGCGCTGGCCGAGCGGCATGCCGCCCGCGTGGAACTCGAGGTTGCCCGACTTCAGCGCCGTCTCGAAGGCGGCCTTCAGGTTCTTCTTCGTCTCGGCTTTGACGGCGGGCGGGTTCTGAAACGTGGGCGCCTGCGGAGCACGCGGGCCCGAGTTGATGCGCGGCATGGAACTCCCTCCAGATGGTGGAAAAACAGCTGGCGAACCCTAGCGCACTGCCTGGCTGGAAGAAGGCCCCGCCCGGCGTTAGTCACGCAGGCGTTCCCACCCGCTGACACGGATCACACGATGCCCATGAACTACCGCCGACTCGGACGCGCAGGTCTCAAGGTGAGCGAACTCTCGCTCGGCAGCTGGGTGACGTTCGGCGGGCAGGTCGGAGACGGGCCGACCGAGGCGTGCATGAAGGCCGCCTACGACGCCGGCGTGAACTTCTTCGACGGCGCCGAGGTGTACGCGAAGGGGCAGGCCGAGCTCGCGATGGGGCGGGTGCTGAAGAAGTTCGGCTGGCGCCGCGAAGGCCTGGTGCTCTCGACGAAGCTCTTCTGGGGCGGCGACGGGCCGAACGACACGGGCCTCTCGCACAAACACGTCATCGAGGGCTTCCACGCGGCCTTGAAGCGCTGGCAGGTCGAGTACCTCGACCTCTGCTTCTGCCACAGGCCCGATCCCAACACGCCCATCGAAGAGACCGTGCGCGCGATGGACGTGCTGATTCGCCAGGGCAAGCTCTTCTACTGGGGCACCAGCGAGTGGAGCGCGCACGACATCGCCACCGCGTTCAAGGTCGCGCGCGAAGCGCACCTCACGCCGCCGACGATGGAGCAGCCGCAGTACAACATGCTGGTGCGCGAGCGCTTCGAGAAGGAGTACGCGCCGCTGTTCCGCGAGACCGGCTACGGCACCACCATCTGGAGCCCGCTCGCCTCGGGGGTGCTCTCGGGCAAGTACAACGCGGGTGTGCCGGCCGAGTCGCGGCTCACGCTGCCGAACTACGACTGGCTCAAGGAGTCGGTGCTCAAGCCGGCCAACCTCGAGAAGGCGAAGGCGCTCGCGCCGGTGGCGAAAGAGCTCGGCTGCAGCCAGGCGCAGCTCGCCATCGCGTGGTGTCTCAAGAACCCGAACGTGAGCACCGTCATCACCGGCGCCACGAAGGCCGAGCAGGTCGTCGAGAACATGAAGGCGCTCGACGTCGTGCCGAAGCTCACCGACGAGGTGATGGCGCGCATCGAGACGGTGCTCGGCAACAAGCCGAAGTGACTTAGAGCGCGACCTTGGGGCGCAGCACGTACACGTCGTTGCCGTTGACCTCGAAGCACTTCTTCGTCGCGTTCCAGGTCGCGTCCTTCAGCCAGTCGTTCGTGTTCTGCGCGTAGGCGCCGTCGTGGTGCGCGCCCGTCGAGGCGAACGGGCCCGTGCCGGTGATCACCTCGATGTGCGCGGTCGACTCGCCCGAGCCCGGGTAGTCCTTCACGATGACGTCGCCCGGTTTGATCTGTGAGACGTCGCTGATGCGGTCGAAGAGGTTGGTGAATGTCGGCCACTTCTCGGCGCTGGCGTAGTGCACCGAGCCATCACGCATCGCCCACGTCGGGGCATTGACGCCTGCCTGCGTGAGGGTGTCTCCGACGAACTGGTTGCACTTGTTGTTGTCCTTGAGCCACGACGGCTGCGTGGTGCCCGGGCGCTTGTTGCCCGAGAGCATCGCGAGGGGGCTCGTGGGGGCCTCCGAGTACGCATAGTTCGGGCCCTGCTTGGCCACGCGATCAGCCGCCGCGTCGAGGATCTTCTGGGCGAACTTCGGCTCGCGCGGTCCGGCCACCGGCACCGTTCCGCCAGCGGCCTTCACCAGAGCGTCGAACTGAGCGCCGGCACGGCCCGTGTTGTTGAAGCTCGTCGACGAGCCATTTCGATCGAAGTCGTCGACGTGTTTGAAGAGCTTCTCGAGCTCAGGCCCGCCCTTGATCCACCCGTTGCCGTCGACGTCGGCTTTGGCCTTCAGCTCGGCGACATTGACGCCCGCTTGGGTGAGCTTCTGCACCGTGGCGGAATCATTGAGGTTGATGCCCTTCTGAAGCGCCTGATTGAACTGAGACTTGTCGATTCGGGACATGGGAGCTGGCTCGCGGTGTGGGACGGGGTGAGACGTTTTCGGCCGGTGGCGCGGAAAGTTGCCCCAACCGTCACTGCGGAGCGACTTCGTTGCAGGTCAGCCCCGCGGTCGGCGTGCAGTTCTGGCCGATCTGACAGGCTCCGACGCCGTCGAAGTCGACGCAGCGAATCTGTTTGCAGTCGGTGTCGGTCACGCAGCGCTTCTTCGAAATGCTGCACTCGCCACGAGTGCACGACTGGCCCGGGCAGTCTTCGTCGACCTGACACGAGCAATAGCCGAAGCCCGAGCCTTCACGCAGCACGCACTGGCCGGCACAGAAGCCGTTCGTCGCGCCCGGCGCCTTCTGACACGAGCCGCCGAGCCTGCAGTCGGAGTCCTGCTCGCAGGGCAGGTTCGGGTCGCCGCGGCAGGCGAGCTGGGGGTTGCACATCCACCGGGTGTAGACGATGCGCATGTCACGACAGCCGTAGCCGCGCGGGCACTGCTGGCCCTCGGAGCAATCGGCGCCGCAGTAGGTCGAAGCCGTGCGGGTGTCGATGATGCAGTAGTTCGCGCCGAAGCCGCAGGTGTCGACGCCGCCGCCGCTGGTGCACCGCGAGCAGTACGGGCGCACGTCGACGTCGTAGTCCGAGTAGCACTGGTTTCTGGGCTGGCCGCCATCGCCCACGATGCCTGCGTCGGGAGGCACGCCGCAGATCTCTCCGAAGTTGCAGAAGGTGTCGTTGGCGCAGAACGTCGAGTCGCACACGCCCACCTGGCACCGCGCACGTTCGGCCGGCGTCGTGCCCGGGCAGTTGCATGGCACGTCACCACAGCGGCACGAGATGCCGTTGCAGTCACCGTTGCTGCGACAGCCCATGCGGCACTGGCCCTTGTCGCAGACCTCTCCGAGGCCACACTGCAGATCGGTGGTGCAGCGGCCGCGGGGCACGCACGCGCCGGCCGTGGTGTCGCAGAAGAGCGAGGTGTCGTTGCAGTCGGCGTTCGTCGTGCAGCCCGAGCGGTCCTGGCAGAAGCCCAGGCCGTTGCAGAGCTGGTTCGACGGGCACGCCTCGTCGGTTCGGCAGTAGCAGACGCCCGTCTTGTCTTCGCAGCGGAACGCCGAGGCGGGGCTGCCACAGTCGGCGTCGACCGCGCACTTGCCGCCCATGATGCGATCCTTCGGGCACCCGGCGAGCGAGAGCGCGAGGCACAGCAGCAGGCAGACTCTCACTTGCGCCTCTTGCGGGTCGGCGCGTCGTGCGCGGGCTCTTCGTCGGCGACGTCGCGCTGGGCCGCACCCTTGCCGTTGGCCTTTTTGCCTGTGAGCCGCTCGAGCGCCTTCAAGAACGTGTCGCCATCGTTCAACGGCGCGATCTCGATCTTCATCATGCGGCCCGAGACGTCGGTGACGGTGATGATGTCGCCCTCGAGCGGCACCTCGTCGTGCGTGACGGTCTCGACCTCGTCGATGTTGAGGTCCGAGAGCGAGTCCGCCGTCCAGTAGATGACGCGCTTGTTGGTGAGCACCGCGCACTCGCTGCCGTCCACTTTCAGCGTGGTGTCGTAGAAGCTGACGATCTCTTCGCCGTCGACGAGGTGCGCCTTCTTCTGCACGAGCGCCTTCGTCTTCGAGTCGAGCTGATTGCCCGCGCGCACGCCGGCCTCGGGCAGCGACGCGCTCCAGGCCACGAAGCCCAGGGGAATGCCGCACAGACAAAAGAGCACCACGCCGACGATGGCCAGAATCCACGGCAGCCGGTTCGGCTTCGGCGCTTGCGGCGGAGGAGCGGGAGCGGCGTACGGGTTCGGCGTCATCGGCGGCGGTACACCACGATCTGTGGCGTCTCGTCCACGTACAGGCCCGTCACCGGCTGCGTGGTGCCGAACGACTGCCAGACCTGGAACTCGGTCTCGCGGAACTCCTGGTGGTACTGGTACGCGACGATGTCGGCGTCGAACGGCCCGCCCACGAAGCGCAGATCGTTTCGGAGCATGCCGTTGCGCTGGTAGTCGCGAATCTGCCCGCCGTGACACTCGTGCAGGTACACGCGCTCACCGGGCCGCGCGTTCTGGTTGATCCACTCGAGCACGCCGGTGACGTTGTTCGCCCAGAACTGCCGCTGCATGCCCATCGCCGCCGCGCCCGGGAGCCCGCCAGCGAGCTCCGAGTACGCGCTGGTTCCGTACGGGTACACGCGCACCGATTGAATGAGCGCGGGAATGAAGAGCAGCGCGCTCACGCCGATGAACGCCGACTGGAGCTCGAGCTTCGGGAGCTTCGGCTTGAGCCACTCCACGAGGCCTTCGACGCCGCGTACCACCGAGCCCGCCGCCAGCAACGCGAGGAACGGCATCGAGGGGAACCAGTGCTTCACGCCGCCGAAGTGCGGAACGCTCGGCTGGCTCAAGATGATGATCGACGTCGCCGCGTTCGCGAGCACGATGAGCTCGAACATGGTGACGGTCTTCTTGAAGGTACGCACGACGACCCACGCGACGCCGAACACCATCGGCACGAAGAGCGACGTCGGCACCGTCATCGCGGTCTTCACCAGCACGTAGCCGAGCGGGAAGGGCGGCTGGCGGAGCAGCTCTCCCAGGTAGAACCACGTGTAGTGCTCGTGGTTCAGGTGGAAGCTCAGGTACCAGGCGAAGCGATCGACCGGGTGGTGCCAGAGATACGGCCAGTGCAGGTAGAAGATGATCGGCCCGAGCGCGACCATCGCCACCAGCGGAGCCACCGTTCGGAACGTCGGCGCGTGCGCCTTGCCGAGCAGGAAGAGCAGCCACGAGCCGACTGCGCAGGCGAGCACCCACAAGCCCAGCTGCGGGCTGATGGCGAAGAACGAGCGCTGGAACGCTTCCACGCCGCCGAGCGCGAGCACCATGAACGCGTAGAGGCCGGCCATGGCGACGAAGACGCCGTTGATCGCGAGGAACAGCTGCCGCGCCTGCGGAGCGTCTTTCGAGCGCTTCCAGCCTTCCCACAGGGCGAAGGGAATCAGCACCACGGGAATGAAGTACGCGTTGTGCTTGGTGCCCATCGCCGCGCCGAACGCGAGGCCCGTGTACAGCCACCAGCGCGGCCGCTCGAGCGCTTCGATGAAGCAGTACACGACGAGCAGCCACGTCGTCGCCATCGGCACGTCGAAGCACGACAGGTGCGCTTCGAAGAACTGCCGCGGCACGAGCAGAAACGAGAGCGCCGCCATCACACCCGCGGCCCGCCCGAAGGTGCGCCTCGTCAGTGAGAAGAGCAGGGGCAGAATGAGCGCCGCTGCGAGGAACGCGGGAAAGCGGAACGCCGCCGCCGGCCGCATCAGCCCAAGCTTCTCGTGGAGCACGAGAAACGACAGCCCGTACAGGTTCTTCATCAGCGCCGGGTGTTCGTGGTTGAACTCGAACGACTGGCTGATGGCCTGGTCTTCGAACGCCTGACTCGGAGACGAGAGCAGCAGCTGAAACCACCGCGCGTGCTGCTCCGCGGCGGCGAAGTACACGCTCTCGTCGCGCACGAAGCCGGCCGGCTTCTCGGTCGCCAGCAACAACACCGTGCCGAAGATGAACAACGCCCAGCCGATGCGCCGGTCGAGCGTCTGCTCCTTCGTGCTGCGAACTTCGCCTTGTTCGACCACCGCCGGCGCCTTCACCGGCTCGCTGGAGGGCACTTCGGGCAGCGGCCCCGTCTCGGCGGCCTCGCGCTTCTTCCTGCTCATGCGCCCTCCGGACCGAAGCCGAACAGCTCGAAGCAGACTTCCCGGTTCTGCGGGTTGTTCGCCTGCACCCACGCGCGCACGGTGCCCGCCGCGGTGTTGGGCCGATCGACGCGGTAGACCTTCTCGACGCCGGGCAGCAGCCGCGTCACCTGCGCGTCGCCGTTCACCTCGACCCCGAAGTCCGTCGCGTCCATGTTGCGGTAGTAGCCGCGCTCCCACGCGTAGCCGGTGATGAGCTGCAGCGTGTTCGCCGCAGGCACGCCCTGGAACTCGGCGACGAGCTTCGTGGGCCCGCCCGGTGGGTAGAAGCGCAGGCACCGGTGCGGCTCGAAGTGCAGCTCACGCCACTCCTCCACGATCTCCCCGCCATTCGGGCATCGCCACGATCGCCCCCCGAACTGGCACGGCTGCTGGCCCTGTGGCCCGTCGAGGTACACGCGCGCCTGCCCAAGCGACTGCGCGGCCGAGAACAGCACCTGGCGGGCGCGGCCGTTGATGAAGCGCTTCAAGGTCAGCGGGCCGAACGAGCGCGCCTGGCCGTCTTCGGTGCGACGCGCGCCGAACGACTCCATGAAGCCGCTCCATGAGAAGCGGGGAAGAGACGGATTCGAGAGCACCCAGATGCGCCGGTGCAGCCGAAGATCGTCGCCGTCGCTGCCGTAGTAACCGACGACGGGAGCCTTCTCGGGCACGAACAGCCGGGCGCGCTCGATGAACCACGGCGCGAGCAGCACCACGTCACCGGGCTGGAACTCCTGATCGATGACGGCCGCCGCGGCCTGGTAATCGGCGTCGCTCGGCGTGGCCGACGGCAGCTTGAGCTGAAAGGCGATGCAGGCGACCGCGACGACGACCAGCGCCAACCCTTCCCATCGTTTGAGCCGCGCGGCCGTCTCGGCCCAGAGGTTCACGACTTCGTCATCCGAATGGCGGCCTCGCTCGTGTCGCGACAGAACACGCAGAAGCTCGCTTCGCCCTGCGGGTACGACGGCGTCCACGACGGGTACATGGCGCAGCGCGGGTCGAGGCAGTGGTGCAGGCCGAACGCGTGCCCGATCTCCTGCATCGCGTAGCGCGCGAGCGTCTTCACCGTGTCGGCATTGAGCGTCTTGATGACCGAGCTGGTGACGATGGCCTTCTGGCCCTTGTAGCGAGACAGGCCGGCGGTCGGCGCTTCACCCGAGGCGAGCTTGCGCGGCGAGAGCTTGCGCGTGGTGAGGAAGAGCACCTTGTCGTCGGCGAAGGCCTGCACCTTCGGCAGGGTGTCGAGCAGCTTGTTCGCGTCGTACGGCTCGACCTGCCCGTGCGGCACGGTGACGCTGCCCGAGTGCTCGGCGCCGACGGCGAACGCCGTGTACAGCGTCTTCGCGAGGGCCTTGAGAATCGGCGGCTCGTATTCGTCCAGGGTGACGATGCGGATCATGGGTGTGCTTTCCGTTCAGTCGATCACTTCGGCTTCGGCGGGCGGCCACGCTTCTTCGGCGGCTCGGGCACCGCAGGCTCGGGCGGCTTCGGCTTCGGTGGGCGGCCACGCTTCTTCGGCGGCTCGGGAATCGCGGGCTCGGGCGGCTTCGGCTTCGGCGGGCGGCCGCGCTTCTTCGGAGCCGGCGCCTCGAGCGCGGCGCCCTGCGCCATCGTGACCTCGGCGTCGATGTCGAGCTTCTTCTTGGGCGGGGCCTTGGCGGCGGCTGCGGGCTTGCCCGGCTTCTTCTTGGGCGCCTCTTCGTCCTCGCCGTCTCCTTCTTCGCCTTCGCCCTCTTCGCCCTTCTCCTTCTCTTCGGAGTCTTCTTCGCTGGCACCTTCGCCGTCGATGCCGAGCAGATCGTCGCCGAGGCCGAGCTCGTCGTCGCCGACGAGGCCCTGGAACTCTTCGATGCTGCGCTTGGGGCGCTCCTTGCCGGGCGGGAAGAGAATGACGTCGAGCGCGTCTTCGGCGTCGGCTTCGCTGCACGACATGGCCGCGGCGAGCTCGGTGACGAAGAGGTGGCGCGCGTCGTTGTACTGCTCACGCTCCTTGGGCGGCAGCGGGCGCAGCTCGGAGAGCAC
Organism: Archangium sp.; assembly: GCA_016793585.1. The sequence continues at coordinate 1,007 of JAEUJR010000105.1, read as the reverse complement.
CTGCAGGCCCTTCACCACCTCGGCGAGGCCGATGAGCCCACCGACCGAGAGACGCTCGGTGTTGTCGCGGGCGCGCGTCTTCCAGTCGAGCGACGCGCGCTCGGAGTCGCTCTTGAGGAAGTCGAAGACCTCTTTCACGTCTTCGGGCGAGGCGACGCGGCGCACGCCGTTCTTGGCGAGCTTGTCTTTGGGCACCTTCACCTTCGCGCCCGTTTCCAGGAACGTGAGGCTGACGAAGACGAGCTTCTGCCCTGCGATCTCCTCGGTCTTGATGTCGGTGACGGCGCAGAGGCCCTGGTTCGGGTAGACGACCCGATCACCGACGTTCAAGTTGAGGACCGGCAGGGGAGCAGCAGCAACGGGGGCCGGCGTGGCGTCTGGCATGGGCTCCTCGGCGAAGAAACGGGTGTCTGCGTAGCACACGCCCTTCGCCGGGGAAGGAAAGACGCAGGCTTACTGGACGTTCACGGTCACCGAGTACGTGCCGGTGGGGGTGGCGCTGTAGTTCGAGACGCCGACGAAAACGGTGACGGGCACGGCGTTCGGGTTGGTGATGGCCACCGACTCGGTGCCGTTACCGAAGGTCGAGTCAGCGCCCGCGAGGCAGGTCGCGGTCGAGGCCGTGCAGGTGCTCTCGAAGTTGTAGACGTTCAGCACCGGGTCGTTGCCGCCCGAGCCCGTGGCCGAGAAGTTCATGCGGCCGGGAACGCCGCCGTCGGCCCCGCCACGCGGGGGAATGGTGACGGCGTAGACGCGATCGGGGCCGTTGTACGTGCGGCAGGGCGACGGGCCGTCTGCGATGTCCTGTCGGTACCCGGTGAACGACTCGCCCGAGATGGTTCTGGGGAAGGGGCCCGTGACTGGAGTCGCGGAGGGGCAGTGATCGCCCGTGCGGTAGTCGACGTTGAACGAGAAGGTGCCGGTCGACGAGGCCGCTGAGTAGCCGCTGACGACGACGAAGACGTTCTGCGGCGACATGGTCGCGTTGTCCCACCAGCCGAGCTCGG
>JAEUJR010000097.1 GCA_016793585.1 Archangium sp. | reverse complement strand
GTAGCGCGAGGCGTCGTAGGCGGCGCGCGCCGTCAGGGTGAAGCGTGAGGCGAACTCCTTCTCGTAGCGCAGCTCGGTGTAGCCACGCGCGTCGGTGTACTCGGTGCCGGGCACGCCCAGCTGTGCGCCGAGCGGCGCGGTGGGGATCTGCTTCTTGCGCTGGTTCCACTTCGCGGTGAGCGACAGGCCCTTCCAGCTCGCGCGCGTGTTCGCGCCGATGGAGCGCTCGTTGTCGAGGCCCCGAATCGTGCCCGCCTGCCCGAGGTCGGTGAGTTCGGCGCCCGACGAGGTGAAGCCCGCCGCCGAGACGATGGCCTGCAGGTCGTCGTCTCCGAGCGAGCCCGTCACGCGCGCCTTCACGCCGCCCATGCCGCCTGCGCCCACGACGCCTTCGACGTTGCGGTTGGTGATGCGTTGGCGCGGCACCACGTTGATGACGCCGAAGAAGGCGCCCGTGCCGAAGAGCAGCGACGCAGGGCCACGCACCACCTCGATGCGCTCCACCTCGGTGAGGTCGACGTCGAAGTCGCGCGCCGAGAAGCCCTGACCGGCCCACACGTCGTTGATGGGGTGGCCGTCCCAGAGAATCAGAATGCGCGCGTTCAAGTCGCCCGGCGGCGAGAAGCCGCGAATGCCGAAGTACGTGTAGATGCGATCGTCGGTGAAGAAGAGGCCGCGCACCGCGCGCAGCGCCTCGGGCAGCGTCTGGTAACCGAAGGCCTGAATCTCTTCGCGCGTGATGACGGTGATCGACGCGGGCGCCTGGTCGACCGACAACAGCTGCTTGCTGGCGGCGGTGACCTTGGGCGGAGCGTAGCGAAGGTCGGCGGCGACGCGCAGCTCCTGATCGGCCACCACGTCGATGGTCTGCTGCAGCGGCGACACGTCACTGCTCGTCACCTCGAGCGTGTGTTTGCCTTCGCTCAGGTTCAGCACCACCGGCGTGAAGCCCGAGTCTTTTCCGTCGACACGCACCACGGCCGAGTCGCGGTTGGCGGTGACGATCACCTTGCCCGTCGGTTTGGGCCTCTCGGGCAGCGTCACCTTCGCCGTCACCGTCTGATCGGCCTTCACGTCGACGAGCACCTGCTGCGCGAGGTGCCCCGGAGCCTGCACCACGAACAGCCTCTGCCCGGGCGTGAGCTCGAGCTTCGTCGGCAGCGTGCCCAGCGACGGCCCATCGTTCGTCTCCCGAATCACCGCGCCCGCTGGCGTGCCCGTCAGCTCGACGCTGCCGACGATGCGTGACAGCTCGACCGTCACCTTCGCCTCGCGGCCCTTCGTCGCCGTCACCTTCGCCTGGCCCGGCCGAAAGCCCTCGGCCTTCACCAACACCACGTGCGCGCCCGGCTTCACCGCGACGGTCTGTGGCGTCTTGCCTCGACTGCCGAGGTCTTCGCGGTCGACGAACAGCTCGCCTTCGGTCGGGCTCGCCGTCACCGTCACCAGCGCGACCTGCGGAGCCAGACGGGCGAGCGCCGCCTTCACGTCTTTCTTGTCGTCGTTCGGCAGCGTCGGGTCGACCGAGAGGTCGTGCCAGTACCGGTACGCCTCGTCGGGTCGGTCGAGCGCCTCGAAGCAGCGCGCGATGTTGAAGAGCACGTTGCGGTTCGGCACCAGCCGGTACGAGAGAAAGTAGTTCGACAGCGCCCCTTCGTAGTCGCGCTTCGTGTACGCCTGAACGCCGCGAGAGAACGCGATGTCGGCCTCGTCAGCGGTGTTGTCAGCATGGGAGACGGCGCCCACCATCACCAGCATCAGCACGAGTGATCGCACGCGGGCCACACTAGCCTCTGAGCCATTCGTCTCAACTTCCAAGAAGATTCGCGGGACTGCACCCGTGGCCGTTTGGGTGTCGGCTGGGTCTGACACCGTCATTCCGCTGCCACGCAACTCATTGATGCCGGTCAATCCACCTCGAACGTGATGCTCGCGCTGGCCTCCATCACTCCCGTACTCTGTGCCGTCATGTTGTTGGACGGTCTGATCCTCGCGACGCTGGTCGCGATCGGCCTGGGCATCGGCTGGTTCATGATTCGCCGGCGCTCGAAACGCGAGGCCGCCGACACCGTGGCGCTCGCGACGGCCGTGAAAGAGGGCCGCGCGGAGCCGATGACGCTGCACCCCATCATCGACCCCGACCGCTGCATCGGCAGTCTGTCGTGCCTCTCGGTCTGCCCTGAAGGCGACATTCTGGGCGTCGTCGATGGCAAAGCGGCGCTGGTGAGCCCGAGCGCGTGCATCGGCCACGGCAAGTGCGCGCTCGAGTGCCCGGTCAACGCCATCACGCTGGTGTTCGGCTCCGAGAAACGCGGCGTCGACTTGCCCGAGGTCGACGAGTTCTTCGAGACGAGCCGCAAGGGCCTGCACATCGTCGGTGAGCTCGGCGGCATGGGGCTCATCAAGAACGCCATCACCCAGGGCCTGCAGGTCGCCCGGCACCTCGGCCCCAAGCTCAAAGACACGCCGAAAGACATCGCCGACGTCGTCGTGGTGGGCGCCGGCCCCTCGGGGCTCGCCACCGCGCTCGGCCTCAAGGAGCAGGGGCTGACGTTTCACGTGCTCGACCAGGAGACGATGGGCGGCACCATCGCCCACTACCCGCGCCAGAAGGTGGTGATGAGCGAGAAGGTCGACCTGCCTTTCTACGGAAAGTTCGGCGACTCGCTCATCTCGAAGGAGCAGCTGCTCGAGAGCTGGGAGAAGGCCGTTCAGAAGGGCGGCTTCAAGGTTCACACCGGCGTGAAGGTCGAGAGCATTCAGGGTGAAGACGGCGCCTTCATCGTCAACACCACGAAGGGCCCGGTGAAGAGCAAGAAGGTGGTGCTCGCCATCGGCCGCCGTGGCACTCCGAGGAAGCTCGGCGTTCCCGGAGAAGAGCTCGACAACAAGGTCACCTACCGCCTCATCGACCCGCAGCAGTACGAAGGCGCGCGCGTGCTGGTGGTGGGCGGTGGCGACGCCGCGCTCGAGGCCGCCATTCAGATCGCCGACGAGACCGACGCCGAGGTCTCGCTCAGCTATCGCCAGCCCGAGTTCGGCAAAGCCCGCGAAGCGAACAAGAAGCGCTTCAAAGAGCTCGTCGACCAGGGCCGCGTCTTCGCGTTCATGGCGTCGCAGGTGAAAGCCGTGAAGGAGCGCTCACTCACGCTCGAGTACGAGGGCAAGCAGCTCGACCTGCCCAACGACTTCGTCATCGCGTGTCTCGGCGGCGAGCTGCCGACGGAGTTCTTGAAGAAGTGCGGCGTGAGCCTCACCCGCCTGCACGGAGAAGCGCTCGGCGCGAAGGCCAAGCGGGGCAGCGCGCTCAAAGACGCCTCGGAGCAGAAGCACCGCCGGCTCTCGTTCGCCCTCTTCGTGCTCGGCGCGCTCATCGTCGCGGCGCTCTTCGTGGTGGGCCAGGACTACTACCGCATGCCGGTCGCCT
>JAEUJR010000061.1 GCA_016793585.1 Archangium sp. | reverse complement strand
TTGATCCACTCCTGCGCCGCGGCGATGGGCTTGCCGATGGCGCCGGAGTACTTGCCGGCGAGCTCACGCTTCGGGTCGAGGCCGAGCACGGCGCGAAACGACTCCTCGGCCTTGTCCATCTTGTTGGTCGACGCGAGGGCGAGGCCCTTGCTCTCGAGCAGCGTGAGGTAGCTGTCTCGATCGAGGCCGCCCTTCTTCTCTGCGGCTTCGATGGCCTTGAGGGCGTCGGCGTACTTGCGCTGAGCGAGCAGCGCCTGGGCCTTCTCGAGGTCAGGGTTCTTCTGCGCCAGCGCCGAGAGCGACGCCAGCGAGAGGGTGAGCAGCAGCGCGCGCTTCATCACATGCCTCCATCGAAGAACGAGCCCGGGAAGGTGATGGGCGCGTCGTCAGGCAGGTTGAGGAACTGAGCGGCAGGGCGAGGCGTCGCCGTACGCGTGGTGTCGCTGTTGATGATGTCGCGCGCGAACTGCGTGAACTGCGTCGTCGCCGTGCCACCACCTGCAGAGCCACCGGCCGCGGAGCCACCAGCCGCAGAGCCGCCACCCGCCGAGCCACCACCGGCAGAACCGCCAGCCGCCGAGCCGCCGCCTGCGGATCCACCAGCCGCGGATCCACCGGCTGCAGAACCACCGGCGTCACCGCCAGCAGAGCCACCGGCCGCAGAGCCACCGGCTGCAGAACCACCAGCCGCTGAACCACCAGCCGCTGCTCCACCAGCTGCTGATCCGCCAGCTGCAGAACCACCCGCCGCGGAGCCACCAGCTGCAGCTCCGCCACCGGCAGCGCCGCCTGCGCGCCCGCCCGCCGAACCACCGCCGGTGCCACCATCGGGGGCCGACACGAGTGGGTCGCACGAGCACCCCGAGGAGATGACCGCCATCATCGCGGCGGCTCCCACCATGTTCCGAATCGATTTCATGACGTTCTTCCGTGGTCGAGCGGGTGGAACGTCACGAACCGGCGTTCGGGGCCTTCAGGTACGGGAACACCGAGTCGAACTGGCTCGCGTCCTGGAGCACCCCGTCGTGGAACGGAATCGCTCCAGCGGGCGCGTCGTTGCCGCTCATGAGAATGCCCTCGACGACGCGCAGCGCGATGTCGACGACGTCGTCACCTGGGCGGCGGCCGTTGGGGAAGCCCGTGGGGTCGCAGCCAGGAGCGCCGGGGTTCAGCGCAGGGCCAGCCGTCGCCGAGCGGCCCGTGAAGCAGCCGAGCGCGCCGAGGTTGTTCTGCATCGCCGCGGGGCGGGGCGCGAACGGCCCCGTCGACGCGGTGTTCAGGCGCAGCATCTCGCTGAGCACCGTGCCCGCGTTCGGCAACTGGTTCACGTTGAGGGGAATCGTCGAGTCGGCCACGCCGGTGAGGAAGGCCGCGACGAGGTCGCCACGATCGTTCTTCGGAGCCTGCACGCCGAACAACACCTGCAACAGAATCGGCAGCGTCGGGCGCAGCACGTAGGGCGCGAAGTTCGCGGCGTCGTCCTTGGGCTCCGACGCGTTGAACTTGTCCTTGTCGGGCACGCCGATGACGACCTCGTTCACGAGCGGGCTGCCGAGGCGCGACACCTGCGTCCACGCGCCGCCTTCACGCGCGGGCACCGTGTAGTTCGCCGTCGGGTTGATGACGCGCGCCTGGCGAACGCTCGCGGTCGTCCACCCGCCGATGACGCCGTTGCCACCCGTCGTCGCCTGCAGACACGTCGCCGGCACCTCGAGCGCGAGCGTGGTGACGTTCTTCGAGGCGATGGTGTTGGGCGCGACGTTGCGGCAGTTGTTCGCCGAACCCGCCACCGTGCACGGCTGCGCTTCGCTGGTGATGAGCGCGGCCGGAGCGTTGACGAGGTCGAAGATGGTGCCGAGGTTCACCGCGAAGCCTTCGGCGCGCTGGCCGACGAAGAGCCTGCCCGGCGTGGCGCAGCCCGGAATCGTGATGTCGTAGATGTGAGCGCGCGCGTAGTTCGCGTACGAGTTCGCGGGGAAGGTCTTCGAGCCGATATTGTCGAGCGGCTTGGCGAAGGTGGCCGACCCGCCGTTCACGTTGGTGATGGGCGTGCTGGTGCCAGTGCGGCGATTCCCGCGCACCACGTTCACCGTGTACGTCTCGCGCTGGCCCTGGAAGCCCGTGGGCACGAGCGTGAAGCCGCCGTCGGCGAGGCCGATGGTGCCCGCGTTGATGAGGGGAATCGCGACCGGCGCTCCGCCGTCGGGCAACGCGCCGAAGCCACCGTCAGGCAGCGTCGACAGCGCCACGCCCGTGCCGTTCAGCAGCGTGTTCTGAAAGCGGAACTGAAAGGTGATGTCTTCCTGACCATCGCCGGTGTTGTCGAAGTGGATCTCGTAGAGCGCCTCGGGATCCATCGAGAAGTAGTTCGGGCCACCGTACGCGTCCTGCAGCGGCTGGTAGTTCGCGATGACGGTCACGTTGCTGCTGCGACCCGTCTCGTAGCTGTTG
>JAEUJR010001178.1 GCA_016793585.1 Archangium sp. | reverse complement strand
CAGCCACTCGAGCGAGCTCTTGAAGAACTTGTTCTTGTCGCTGCCGCGGCCGAGCACCTTCGAGAACATGCCGAGCGACGAGTTGTAGAGGCCCAGCTTGTAGAGCGACTTGCCCAGCCAGTACTCGGCCTCGACCTGCATCGCCGCCATCTTCGGGTCCTGGGAGATCTCGAAGAAGGCCAGCGCGGCAGGCTCGAACGCCTCGTCCTTGAACTGGGTGATCGCCGCGTCCATCTTCTGGCGATCGCCCGTCTTGCCCGAGACGTCGACGGCGTCGAACGACATGGTCGGCGCGGGCTTGTTCTCGTCGGGCTTCGGCGGTGGCGGCTTTTTCTTCTCGGCGGGCTTCGACAGATCGAGCCCTTCGGCGGGCAGCTCGACGTCGGGCTGGGGCGAGGTCTCGTCGGGCTTCTTCTCGTCGCCCTTCTTCTTCGGAGGCGGCTTCTTGTTCGGCTTCTTCTTGCCGCCGCCGAGATCGAGCCCTTCGAAGCTCATCTGGGCCGACGCCGGCACCGCGAACGTCACCGCCACCACCACACTCAAGGCACGCAGGAGTCTCATGTCACCGCTCCTGGAAGACGGTGGGGAGGAAGATGGAGAAGCCGAACTCGGCCATCAGCTGGTTGCGCACCGAGCCCGAGGGGAACCCGTTCTCGTAATAGATCGTGTCGCGCAGCTCGACGCGAATGGTGAGGAACTTGTTGAGGAAGAAGCGGAAGCCCAGGCCCACGTTGCCGCCGGGCGACAGCTCGGCCTTGGGCCCGTACATCATCAGCGCCGGGCCAACGAGGCCGTACATGTTGAACGAGAGCACCCGCTCGGCTGACAGCGAGAGCTTGCCGTAGATGGGCGCCCACTGGAGATCGAGGCTCGCCAGCACGGTGTTGAGGCCGTACGCGACGTTCTCGGGAACGCGGGTTCCCGTGGAGTCGAGGCGGCTCGTCAGCTCTTCCAGCGTCGGGCTGCGACAGCCAGCTGCCGTCGTTCCATCACCTGGCGTGCAGATCTGCGCCGCGCCCGAGACGAGCGAGAGGTTGTAGCCGCCACGCAGCGAGAGGCCGATGGTCTCGCTGAAGTGGTACGTGAGCGCGGCTCCGAAGAAGACCTTCGTGAAGAAGGCGTCGCGCACCGACAGGCCGATGCCCGGTGAGATCTCGAAGCGCCCGTCCATCAGGAACAGGTGGCCCGACACGGGCGGAATGCGATCACGCAGCGGGCCCGACGAGTCCTTGTCGGCTTCCGAGACGTCACCGGCCTCGTCTTCGGCTTTCTGGGCGAAGGCAGGCGCGGCGAGCAACGCCAGCACCAGCCACCACGACGAGAGGGAGCGCATCATTCGGCCTCCCGGTACGTCGACTTGAAGGGAATGAAGAGCGAGACGCCGACGGTGAGCATCATCAGGTTCTGGGTGACGCCCTTGGTCGTGCCGCGGGGCGTGTCGACGTAGGTCGTGTTCACGAGGCCCAGGTTCACCGAGACGAAGTCCTTCGCGACGAAGCGCAGGCCCAGGCCGAGATCGAAGCCCGGGTTGATGGGGCGCGGCTGATCGTTGTTCGCGGGGTCGGGCGTGCCGGTGCGCTCGGTGAAGACGACGCCGCCGCCTGCGAGCAGGTAGCCGTCGATGTGGAGAATGGAGTTGAGGAACGAGACCTTGCCGTAGAGCGGGCTCCACTCGAGGTCGGCCATCGCGTTCCAGTAGGGCACCGAGAAGAAGATGCGCGACTGCAGCGTTCGAGTGGCCTGGCGCACGTCGTCGGACGGCAGCGTCTGCATCAACGCGAAGCGCGCCGCGATGGCGAGCGTGTCGGCCGGGTAGAAGGCCGCGCGAATCTGGCCACCGACGCGCGTGTAGTACGGGTCGTTGACGTTGATGATCGCCGCGGGCGCGAGCTCGAAGCGGCCGCGTTTGATGTACAGCTTGCGCTGCACGCTCTTCACGCGGTCGTCTTGCGTGACGTCACGCTCGACGGCGGGTTGGTCAGGCTTGAGCGGCTTGCGCCCGTCGTCCTTGGGAGCGGCCTTCTTCGTCGCGGGCTTGTCGGGCGCCGAGAGATCGAGCTCGTCCTTCGGAGGGTCTTTCTTCTCTTCCTTCTTGTCGCCGTCGGTGAGGTCGAGGCCCTCGAAGCCCTGCGCGTACGCACGGCCTGAAGACATCGCCAGCAGCATGACCGACGCCGCCGCGAGGTATCGATGGACAACCATGTTCGTTTGACTCTCCGCGAATTCTCCCGCCGCAAACGCGACGGGCCCCTTGCCGAAACGAAGCGCGCGCACTCTACACACCGACGAGCGCCTGTGAAGCCTCGATCTCGCGAAGTGGTGTGTTACGGTCGCCGCGCCGTCGAGAAGGGGCGCTGGACGTCGGAGAGAAAATCGCAATGTCGAAGGCAACACCTGAAGTGAAGCGCGGCCTCTTCGCCACCGTTCTCGTCGTCGTGGCCGGCGGCCTTCTCGGCTGTCCTCCCACCAGCGACCTCGGCAAGCCCTGCCAGATGCCGCGACGCACCGACGCGGGCGTGACGTTTCTCACCGAGAAAGAGGTGCGCGCTCGCACCGGCACCGCCTCGAACGCGACGCGCGACTTCCTCGCGTTCGGTTCGCTCGACTGCGACGACCTGCTCTGCGTTCGCGACGCGACCTTCACCACCGACGCGGGCGACGACGCGGTGGCCTACGGCTACTGCTCGAAGCCCTGCGACGTCGGCGCCGCCTGCCCCTCGTACCAGAAGGAGCTCGACGATCGCGGCGACACCCGGCTCAACTGCCGGCCGCTGCTGCTCGATGAGCAGACCCTCGAGGCCATCAACCAGGACCCCGGCGCGCGGAAGATCATCAACAACGTGAAGTCGCCGCTCTTCTGCGCGCGTGGCAGCTCGCCCGACGCCGGCATGTAGGCCGATGAAGGCCTGACCGCCTCCGCATCCGTCAATCATCCGTCCTCCCGCCGGCCGACGACGCTGGCGCACCACTCGCAATAGATCGTCTTCGTCGCTGGTTCGTAGAACCACCTGCGACGGATCGGTGTCTTTCGCGGGCGGTTTGGAAACGTTGGAATTCCGGAGGCTTCACATGAACAGAACGGGCATTTTCCTTGGAGCAGCCGGTGTCTTGGCCCTCGTGGCCCTCGTGGTCGGGCTGCCACGCTCGACGGGAACGGCCACGCCGCCCGTGGTTCAGCCGCCTCCGCTCGT
>JAEUJR010001173.1 GCA_016793585.1 Archangium sp. | reverse complement strand
ATCACCGCGACGGGCTTCTCGGTGCAGTCGACCGACGCGGCGGTGTTCACCGTCGACGCGGGCGCTCCGACGGTTCTGGTGGTGGCGACGCAGCCGGCGACGCCGCTCGACGCCTCGGGCTGCACCTCGGTGACGCTCGAGCGCCGCGACACCTTCATGAACCCGAGCCCTGGCGGCGCGCAGGCCTTCACCGTCGGCGTGAACACGACCGGCGTTCTCTCGGTGCATGGCGACGCGGCCTCGTGCGCGAGCGGCGCCGCGGGCCCGGCGCTCGGCTTTGCGGCGGGGCAGACGCGCGCGACCTTCTTCGTGAGGGGCCGGCTGGTCGGCACCTCGACGCTGACGGCGAACGCGGCCGGCGCGATGTCGGCCACCACCAGCAGCGTGACGGTGAACGCCTCGTCGGCCACCACGCTGCGGTTCGCGAGCGGCAGTCCTCCGGCGACGTCGGCCGTTGGAGGCTGTCTGCAGGCGACGCTCGAGCGGCTCGACGTCGAAGGCAACCTCACGGGCGTTCCGGCTGACCTCGCCGTCTCGGCGGCAGCGACGGGCGCCGGCTCGATGAACGGGCTCGTGCTCGTGGCAGGCTCGTCGTGCACGGGCGGTACTCCGCAGACGTCGGTCGGGCTCACCTTCACCGGCGCGGCGAGTTCGACGACGTTCTCGTACAGCCCACGCGCGCCCGGCTCGCTCACCTTCACCGTCACCGGCACCGGCCTCACCTCGGCGGTCGGCACCACCACCGTGGGTGCAGGCAACGTCGACCACGTCGCCTACGTGAGCCCTCCCACGGGCGACCAGCAGTACGACGGGTGTGTTCCGTTTCAGGTCGAGGCGCTCGACGTCGGCGGCAACCGGGTGTCGACGGCCGAGACGGTCTCGCTCTCGACCTCGGTGATGTCGGTGGGCACCTTCTTCACGAACGCGATGTGCACCGGTGGAACGGTGAACTCGGTGAACGTTCCGGCGATGGGCGTGGGCTCGTTCTGGTTCAAGCCGCTCCCCGCTGTGCTCGGCATGGTGACGGTGCAGGCCACGCCGTCGGTCGGAGCCTCGGGCCGCGCGAGCCTCGCCCTCAACATCATCGCGGGTGTCGAAGCGAAGCTGACCCGCAACGACTTCCCGATGACGAACACCGCGGGAGACTGCGTGGGCTTCACGGTGAACCGGCTCGACTCGGGAGACCACCCGGCGGTCGGTGCGCTGCGCACGGTGGTGGTGACGGCGACGGGAACGGCCGCCACGCCCGCTGCCTCGAACGAGGCGCTGCTGTTCACCGGCATGGGCTGCTCGTCGACCGGAGCGTCGGGCACGTTGAACGTCGACATCGCCGCCGGCGCCTCGAGCGCGACCTTCAGCGTGCGGTTGCGCAAGGTGGGCACCATCACCATCGCGACGGCGAGCAACCCGTTGAGTGCACCGGCGAACACCACCACCTCGGTCGGTGTCGGCGCGCTGGCGACGTTGACCTTCACGACGATGCCGCCTGCGTCACTCGTCACCAACACCTGCAGCCCCGCCATCACCGTCACGGGTCAAGACGCGCAGGGCAACGCGGCGCCGCTCGGCACGCAGACGCTCACGATGACCAACGGCTCGTTCTTCTCGGACATGGCCTGCGCCACGAGCATTCCTTCGCTCGCCGGTGGAGCGTCGACGAGCGCGACGTTCTATTTGCAGAACTCCGCGGTCGGCATGCGGGCGCTCACCGTCGGCTCGGCACCGACAGTGATGCAGACGTGGAACATCGTCGCTCCCCCTGTCACCACGCTGCAGTTCAAGGCGCCTGCGCCGACGATGGTCACGCGGCTGGCGTGCTCGGGTCCGTACAAGCTGCAGTCGACCGATGGCACCAACCCGGTGAACTCGGGCGTCGCGCGCACCATCACGTTCGGGGGCACGGGGCTGCAGTACTTCTCTGATGCCAGCTGCTCGACCCCCATCACCACCACCACGCTCGGCGCGGGAGCGTCGGAGACCGCCGACTTCTACGCGGTCGCGTTCGGCACTGGCAGCACCACGCTCACCGCAGACGCTGCTCCGGCGCTCACGCAGGCCACCGCGCTCGTCAGCATCACGGGCTCAGGAGCGCTCTCGCTCGTCGCCACGCAGGCCAGCGCGCACCTCGAGTACCGCTCGTGCATCGCGATGACGGTCGACCGGCAGGTCGCGCCGACCACGCCCGTCACCGGCTTTGCGACACTGTTGAACCTGACGAAGTCGGGCACCGCGGGAGCGAGCTCGACCACGTTCCACCTCATGAACGACTGCTCGGACGCGGCGGTGACCAGCGCCACGATTCCATCGGCGGCGAGCACCGTGACCGTCTACGTGCAGGGCCACTCGGCCAACCCCGTCGACGCGACCACTGCGGCGAGCGCGACGGTGAGCGTGACCGATGCCTTCGCGAGCGGCTTCGGCACGGACAACGAGGTGTTCACCGTCTACCCGGCGGTGCGCCGCGGCAGCTGTGCCATCGGCAACAACCAGACCTCGACGACTTCTGGCGGCACGAGCACGCAGTGCTCGATCTCACTGGCACTGGCGCCGACCGCTGCAGTGAGAACGCGCAGCTTCTTCACGTTCTCGACCTCGATGCCGTCGAGCCTGAGCGGCGCCACTGACCAGAACGTCACTTGTTCGCTGAATTCCACGCCGACCGTCATCGACTGCGAGCGCACTGGCAACCCCAACGCGACCGTCAACATCGAGTGGCAGCTGCTCTCGTTTGGCCGAGGGGTCTCGGTCACGCACCTGAACCAGACCATCTCGACGGCCACGCCGCAGACCGTCGACATCACCCTCTCTCCGACCATCGCGCGCGCGGGCACCTTCTTCCTCACGAGCTACCGCAACACGAGCTCAGGCCTCGACTGGGACGATTTCCCGGCGTTCGAGTTGCTCGGAACTCCGTACGACAAGGTGCAGCTGCGAAACGGCTTCGACGTGCAGCAACCCTTCGTCGTGAACACGCAGGTCGTCACCTGGCAAGGCCTGAGCGTGGAGTCGGGCATCGTGTCGAACAGCAGCGGCGCGAGCTGGAGTGCGACGCCCTCCACCGCGAGCAGCCCATCGATGGCGCTGCTGTTCACCAATCGCATCGCGTCTCAACCTTCGATGAATGGGGGCTCCATTTGCCGCTACCGATTGAGAGGGTCGCTGTCGTCGGGTGCGCCGCAGGTCTCGCGCGGCGCTGGTGCCATGGGCAGCTGTGTCGACACCAACATGGGAGAGACCGTGTGGTACCGGCTCGGCTTCCCAGCCACTGTTGGAGCCGTGTCGTCTCCGGCCTCGGCCCTCACGCTCACGGGCGCGGCAACCCAGACCTGGACGCTGAGCGGCACCGTGCCCTACCACCGAACCTGGTCGTTCCTCGCAGGCCAGGGCCCTGGCGGCCAGTCGTCGGGAGAGACG
>JAEUJR010001147.1 GCA_016793585.1 Archangium sp. | reverse complement strand
GCCCGAACAGCGGCTCGAGCGAGTCACCGCGCGTCGCCACCACCACGTCGACCGCTTCCGTTCTCGCCCCGAGCAGCGCCTCGACATGAGCGCTGCGCAGCTTCGGCATGTCGGAGGCCACCACCAGCACCCACTCTGTCGAAGCCGACGACAGCGCCGTCACGACCCCGCCAGGAGCGCCCTTTCCAGCCACCACATCAGCCACGCACCGCAGCCCCGGAAAGGCGTCGGGAGTCTGGGTGACGACGATCACGGGAGCCCCGGGGACCAGCTCGAGCAGCGCCGACAGAATCGGTCGACCGCCGACCTCGAGGTGCGCCTTCACGCGGCCTCCAAGCCGACGCGCGAGGCCTCCAGCGATGATGGCGACGGAGAGGGCGTTCATCTGCCGAAGTCTCGCTCCAACCACTTGAAATCAGAAATCGTCATTGCCCACCTTGACGGGAAGTCAGCGATTTCCGTACACCACCGCCCACAGTCGTTCACACCCGCCTGGGGGAACCTCGCATGGCCCAACAGCTCCCGCCGCTCGCAGCCCGTGAAGTCCGTACGCGCGTGGCCGTGCCTGTTCAGCCGCCGGTGCTCAAGCCTTCGCTGATTCCGTTCGACGTGCTGCAAGAGGTCGAGCGCGAGACGCGGGTGGTGGTCGATCAAGAGCCGAGCACCTCACCGCTCGCGGTGCCTGACGATCTGCCGATCTTCACCGAGGTCGACGCTGATCCCGAAGTGGCGATGTTCGCGCTCTCGCAGGTCCGCATGTTCAAGGATCTGCCGATTCACTCGATGGAGGCGCTGATCGCGGGGGCCAGGCAGCTCGAGATTCCCGATGGTGAGTTCCTCTTCCTCGAAGGAGACGAGGCGCGCAGCTTCTACGTCGTCGTCGAGGGCACCATCGAGCTGCTCCGCCAGAAAGACGGGCGCGAGGTGGCGCTGCGGCACGCGAACCGCGGCGAGTCGCTGGGGCTGTTCGGCCTCTTCTCGGCCCAGCTGCGCGCGGCGTCGGGGCGCGCCATTGGTGACTGCGTCGTCATCGAGGTCTCAGGCGAGCGGCTGCAGGCGCTGCTCGACCACGACGATCAGGTTCACGCCCGCGTGCTGCAGATGCACCGTGAGCGGCTGCTCGAGAGCTTCATGGCGAGCAAGCTGTTCAACGACATCGACTCCATCGCGCGCGCACGCCTCATCGGCCGCTTCGCGAACCGCAACGTCGAGACCGGCGAGCAGCTGATGTCGCCCGGTGAGGTGACGAACCTCATCGCGGTGGTGACGCACGGCTCGCTGCTGCTCGAGGAGCGCGCCCGCGCCGGTGAGCAGCCCCGCTCGTTCGAAGTCACGCCCGGCCAGTTCATCATGGTGACCTCGGCCATGACGGGCACGCCGGGCCGCCTGCGCGTGTACGCGCCCCAGTTCGCGACCCTGTCGGTGCTCAGCCACAAGGATCTGAACGAGCTGCTGCACGACTACCCTGCCCTTCGCACGCTGCCGCAGCGCCTGCCGTCGTTCACCCGTCAGCTCGACAAGAACGTCTTCTGCGGCGCGGTCGGCGTGCCCGGCCTGTAGTCTCGGGCGATGCCCCAATCTCAGTGTGCCGTTCACCCCGAGCGTGAAGCCACGGGTGTCTGCGAGCGCTGCGGTGCCTTTGGCTGTGCCGAGTGCCTCGCCCTCGTCGGCGTGCAGCGCCTGTGCTCGGCGTGTCGCGCGCGTGGGGCCGTGGGGCTTCCGTCACTGAGCGGTCGGGCGAAGCTGGCGATGCCGTTTGTCTGGGCGACCTCGGTGCTGGGCCTCGTCGTGAGCGTCTTGAGCTTCGGCCTGCCACCCGAGACTGCGGAGCAGACCGAGGGGCTGCCGCAGGTGCTGGCCCTTGGCTGCGCGGGCCTGCTGTACCTGATCGTCTTCCTCGTGGCGGTGGTGCTGTTCTGCCGCTGGTTTCACCTGCTGGTGCGTCACGCCCAGGCAAAGGGCACGCCGCTCGAGACGACGCCCGCAGCGGCAGTCGGCGCCTTCTTCATTCCCTTCGTGAACCTCGCCCGGCCCTACGCCATCGCGCGGCAGATCGCGTCGACCGAGACAGGCACGAGCGCGATCGGCGCGTGGCAGGCTCTGTGGCTTGGCGCCAACATCGTCACCAACGTCGGCTCACGCTTCGAGGGCAAGGCGGGCCAGGCGGGTGAGTTCATCGGCCTGTTCGGTTCGATCCTCTTCCTGGCCGCGGCGTGGGCTTGTGGGAAGGTCGTCTCGGAGCTGACCAGGTCGACCGAGCTGAGCGGCTGAACATGAGAAGGCCGGTGACTCCGAGGTGGAGACACCGGCCGGGGACAGCGGCAGGGGCGGTCTTCAGTAACCGGCGCGCGCGATGCCCTTGTACGCCGAGCCCACCGTGCGGAGGTTGTGCACGATGCCGTAGGCGCAGCCGCGAGCCTCGTAGCTCCACACCGAGCCCCAGCCGTCGCCCGACTCATAGATGAGCACGTGGCCCGCGCTGCCGTCGTTGTACACGAGCGCGTCGGCCTTCTTCAGCGACGAGCGCGACACCACCGACCACTGGCTGTTGGCGCGGTTGAAGTCCCACGTGCTGTACGGGTGCGATTCGGTCGTCATCACGTTGTTCGAGGCGGGCACCGTCCACACCTTGGCCACGAAGCCCGAGCAGTCAGCGCCGTAGTCTCCACGGTAGGTGCAGTTGGGGCAGCTGCCCGTGCACACGCCCTTGTTCGACGACGTCACGCCGTTCGGAATCCAGCGGCCCTTGCCCCAGCGGTAGCCGAACCCGACTGCGCCCTTCGCGCGGCTGATCGCCTGATCACGCGCGCTGCTGACCGGCGTGGTGGGCGTCGTCGGCGTGGTGGGCTGCGTCGGCGAAGGCGAGCTCACCAGCGTGAGGTAGCCACCGTGCGCCCAGCCCTCGATGCCGTTGTAGCGGATGTTGTACCAGCTGCCGTCCGGCGTGCTGCGGTTGATGGTGGTGACGGTCGCGCCCTGGGGGATCACGAGGCGAACGCGATAGTCCAAGCCGGCGCCCGTGCGCAGGTTCAGGCCCGAGGTCGTCTTGAGCGTCGAGCCGATCGCCACACCGCCCGAGAGCTCGGAGCTGATGGTCGCCGTGTCTTCGTTGCCGCCCGAGAGCAGCTCGCGGTCGGCCGCCGTGTCGCCTGCAGTGCCAGCACAGCC
>JAEUJR010001142.1 GCA_016793585.1 Archangium sp. | reverse complement strand
GATGTCCATCTCCACCTCGGACTGCGCCTGCGACATGTTCGTGCCGTCGAAGTCGATGCCGTGGGTGAGCACGAGCGAGAGGCGGCCGGTGTTGGCGTCGGCGAAGAGGTAGATGCGGCTCTCTCCGACGACCTCGAGCCCGGTGTGCGAGCTGGCCGAGCGGTAGTCGTAGAACTGCTGCACCGTGCGCGGGCGAACGATGGCGTCGGTGCCGATGCGCGTGCCCGAGGGCTGCGTGATGCGGAAGGCCGGTGTGTCGCCATTCATCGCGCCGAGGTCGCACGCCTCACTGCCAGCGCGTTTTCCATCACCACACACAGGCGTCTTGCAGCCGTTGTCACAGAAGTCGTCGTCGACGGTGTTGCGGTCGTCGCATTGCTCGACGTTCGCCTGCGTGAAGCCGTCTCCGCACCGCGCGGGCACACAGGCGATGCAGGCATCGGTGGAGACCTCGTTGCCGTCGTCACACGCTTCGACGCCGCGCTGCAGCTTCCCGTCTCCGCACCTCGCCGCGGCGCACGCCACGCACGCATCACCGTCGTCTTCGTTCGCGTCGTCACACGCTTCGACGCCGCGCCGCACGACACCGTCTCCACAGCGCGCGGGCACGCAGGTGTCACGGCAGGCATCACCTTCGTCTTGATTGCCGTCGTCGCACTGCTCGAAGCCGCGCTGCACGAAGCCGTCTCCACACCGCGCGACCCGGCACTGCACGCACGCGTCGTCGTCTGCAGCGTTCGCGTCGTCGCATTGCTCGAGGCCCGCGCGCACGCGCCCGTCACCGCAGGAGGCCGGCAGACAGGAGTTGAGACAGGCGTCGGTCTCGTCGCGGTTGCCGTCGTCACACCGTTCAGGTGGCTGCGTCATCGCGTCGCCACAGCTGATGGGCCCACACGAGGTGGAGCACGTCGCTGAGCCCTGCGCTCCGTCGTCGCACTGTTCGACGCCCGCCCAGACGACGCCATCGCCACACGCAGCCTTCGTGCAATCAGCGCGGCACGAGTCGGTGTCGACGGCGTTGCCGTCGTCGCACTGCTCGGCGTCGGCGATGGTTCCATCACCACATCGATTCGGCGGCGGTGGCTCGATGACAGGCGGCGGCGGCACGAGGTCGGTTCGCCCGCACCCGAGCGACACCATCAGCAGAAGAAGCGCCGCGCTGCGCATGGCGTCGAGTGTGGCACCCGCGCTGGACCACGTCGAACCGCCGCCGAGGCAGAGCGCCCTGCCCGTTTTGACATCGTCTTTTCATTCGAGCGGCAACGAAGCGGGGCATGAAGCGGCCATGACCACCCACACCCGGCAGCTCGGAAAGAACGGTCCCCGCGTCTCGGCCCTCGGCCTCGGCTGCATGGGCATGAGCGACTTCTACGCAGGCCGCGACGACACCGAATCACGCGCGACGCTCGAACGCGCCCTCGAGCGCGGCGTCACCTTCTTCGACACGGCCGACATGTACGGCCACGGAGAGAACGAGAAGCTCATCGGCCCGTTCCTGAAGCAGCACCGCGACCGCGTCGTCATCGCGACGAAGTTCGGCATCGTGCGCGACCCCAACAACCCGACGTCGCGCTCCATCAACGGCTCGGCGGCGTACGTGAAGCAGGCCTGCGACGCGTCGCTCAAACGCCTCGGCGTCGACGTCATCGACCTCTACTACCAGCACCGGAAGGATCCCTCGGTCGACATCGAAGAGACGGTCGGCGCGATGGCCGAGCTGGTGAAGGCCGGCAAGGTGCGCTGGCTCGGCTTGTCGGAGGTCGGGCCGAAGACGCTCAAGAGGGCCGTCGCGGTGCACCCCATCGCTGCGGTGCAGAGCGAGTACTCGTTGTGGTCGCGCGACCCGGAAGACGGCGTGCTGGCCGCGTGCCGAGAGCTGGGCGTTGGCTTCGTGCCGTACTCGCCGCTGGGCCGTGGCTTCCTCACTGGGCAGATCACGAAGCCCGAAGATCTCGCGGCCGATGACTACCGCCGCCACTCGCCGCGATTCCAGGGCGAGAACTTCACGAAGAACCTCGAGCTCGTCGCGACGGTGAAGGAGCTGGCGGTGAAGAAGCACTGCACGCCGGGCCAGCTCGCGCTCGCCTGGGTGCTGGCCCAGGGCAACGACATCGTCCCGATTCCGGGCACGAAGCGGCGCACGTACCTCGACGAGAACATGGGCGCGCTCGACGTGGTGTTGTCGAA
>JAEUJR010001118.1 GCA_016793585.1 Archangium sp. | reverse complement strand
GGCGTGCCGAGCTCGTGGGCGAGGCCCGAGGCGAGGCGGCCGACGGTGGCGAGGCGGTCGGCGTGGCGCAGGTGCTCGAGCGCGGCTTCACGCGAGGCGGTGGCGGCGGCCGTCTTCTCGCGCGCCTCTTCGAGGTGGCCGCACATGGCGTTCATCTCGGTGGCGAGCAGCTCGAACTCGTCGCCGGTGGGCAGCGAGAGGTCTGGCTTGAGCTCGCCGCGGCCGACGGCGCGGGCCTTGGCGACGAGGGTGCGCGTGGGGCGGGCGACGAGCCACCAGCCGAGCACGAAGGCGAAGCCCGTCATGCCGAGCACGGTGACGATGGCCAGGGTGACGACGGCCTCGAGGCGGCGCTTCGACCACGAGCGCTCGTACTCGGGAGACTCCGAGACCTCGATGGCGCCGCGAACGACGCCGTTGAGGTGCACGGGCACGACCGTGGCGCGGCGCGCGCCGAAAGGGCCCTGCACGGCGAGGGTGCGCGAGGTGGTGATGGCCGGAAGCTCGGCACATGGAAGGAGCGGTGGCTCGGCGTCGGCCTTGTCGAGGCAGACCCACCGCACGCGCAGGTCGCTCTGGTGGGCGCCGCCGGCTTCGACGACCCGCACGGCCTCTTCGAAGCCATCTCGTGGGGCGACGGCTTCGACCGCGTCGGCCAGCGTGGTGGCGACGAGCGTGTGGGTGCGGTCCATGTCGGCCTCGAAGTCAGAGACCTCTTCGACGAGGCGCCGCCACTCCACGAACGTGATGGAGATGATGACGACGAGCAGGAACGCGATGGTGAGGCGGGTGACCAGCTTCATGGAGAACTCCGCACGCCAGAAGCTGTACGTCTGGCGCACGGGTCTCGCAAGCGGCTCGCCGACCGAACGTCGGCTCCTGCCCGCGGCGCTCTGCCGAGCAGCTGATTTGCTTCACCGACCTCGGGCCCAGTCAACGCCTGCTCGGTGAAGTGTCTCCAGCGTTCAGCGCTCCCAGACTGCCCACGAGAAACCTGCCGTCAGGCCAATCAACCAGCGCAGGTTGATGGACTGCGTGGGCACGTACGTACCGGACAGCGCGACGTGAATGACGCCCTTGTCCGCCGGGCCGACACGCAGCCGCACGCCCGTCTCGAGCGAGGCGCCGAAGTGGTTGTCGTTGGCGCCGTTGAAGCCCTTCGTCCACGGAGGTTGAAACTGGAGCAGCCGCAGGCGCGCTCCGACGAAGAAGAAGCGGTCGGCCGGCCGCCACGCGCCGCCGAGGGAGTACGACTGCAGAAACCCAGAGGGCTCCCACCAGAGGTCGACGTCGAAGCGCGGCTTGCCTGCGACGTGGAAGGTTCCCGTGGTGCCGAGGCCGAGCAGAATCGGCAGGCCGAGCTGACCGCCGACGTGCAGGCGGAACGATGGCTGATCAGCCGGCGGGTTCACCGGCGCCTGCGCGAGCACGGCCATCAACAGGAGCGCGTTCACGGCGTCACCTGCGCGTCGAAGAACTTGAGCGTGCGCTCCACGGCGAAGTTCCGAAGCTCGTCACGCTCGGCGAAGTGTTCGTGCATCGATTCGGCGTTGCGCTCGAGCTGGCAGCGAGGCGCCGCGTCGCAGTAGCGCTGCTGGCCTCCGGGGTTCACGATGGTGTCTCTGCCTGCCTGCAGAATGAGCGTCGGCGTCGAGCTGTAGCGGCCCAACTGCTCGGCGTTCGACGAGGCCGTGAGCGACTCGCACAACCAGCGCCAGGTGAGGCCGCCCACCTTCAGCTCGGGCGAGTCGGCGAAGAGCTGCCGCTTCCACTCGAAGCGGGCGAGGCTCTGCGTGACGGTGCTCTTCGAGAAGTCAGCCTCTTCTTTGAAGTCGCCAGAGCCGATGGCGTAGGCCGTTCCATCGGAGGCGCCGCAGGCCGCAGCGCCGAGTGAGCTCGCGATGGGCGCGGGGAAGGCGCCGGTGTTGATGTCGAGCATCGGTGACGAGGTGACGACCGCGGCGAAGTCGTCGGGGAAGGCGTCGACGGTGAGCAGGCCGACGGCGCCGCCCATGGAGTGCGCGAGCAGGAAGACCTTCGCGTTCGTGTCGGCCTTCACCACGGTGCTGACGAAGGTGTGCAGGTCGGTGACGTAGTCGTCGAAGCTGACGACGTAGCCCTTCTGCGGGTTGGGCAGCATGCGGCCCGAGTTGCCCTGCCCGCGGTGGTCGACGGCGTAGGTCGAGTAGCCCGCGCGGTTCAGGTCGTCGATGAGCTCGGCGTACTTGCGCACGGGCTCGGTGCGGCCGGTGATGATCACCACCGCAGCCTTCGGCGAAGCGACGCGGTGAATGAGGTAGCTGATCTCGACGTCGGCCACGCCCTTGAACGTGCCGCGCTGGCCCGCGTCGGTGGCGGCGCGGAGTGGACCGGCCCAGCGCATCGCGAGCGTCGCTTCTTCGCTGAAGGTCTTCGCGCCTGGCAGCGCGTCGAAGTCGAGCTTCGCAGCACGAGGAGCGGTGCTCGGTGCACGGCAGGCGGAGCTGATCAGAACGGCGAAGACGAGGAGGAGGCGCACGGGGCGCTGCTTCACATGGCGTGCGGGCGAACACCAGCCCGGGTCCCCTGGTGGAGAAGTCGTTGGAGCGGCGAGTCGCCCCGGCACACACTCGTGGCTTGCGTCTCGTCGAAGAGGTTTTGCGTGCGGTGCGCGTCTCTGTGCCGACGTCCACCCGCCGCGCTGGCGTCTCTCTGCGGTTCGGCTGATCACTCCTCGGGCGGCGCGAAGCCCTTCTCGGAGCAGCCTTCGTCGTCACCCAGCTTGCACGCGCGCGCGAACGCCTTGTCGGCCATGCGGTCGTCGCCCTTCTTGCGAAAGAGCCGGCCAGCGTTGGTGCAGCCCGCGCCGTTGCCGCCCTTGCAGGCCTTCGTCCACCACGTCATCGCGTCATCGAGGCTCTTCTCGAGGCCGAAGCCCGCGGCCGCACAGTTGCCGAGCTGATTGCAGCCCGAGGCGGAGCCACCTTCACACGCGCGCTTGAAGAGGGGCACGGCCTTCGAGGCGTCTTTCGCGCCGAGCTCACCCTGCGCCCACAGACTCCCGAGCGTGCCGCACGCGAACGCATCACCCGCGTCACACGCCTTCTGCGAGAGCTGCGCCGACTTCTTCACGTCCTTCGCGACGCCCTCCCCGTCCCAATAGAACGAGGCGAGGTTCGAGCAACCGAGCGCGTCACCGCCGTCACACGCCTTCGTGAAGAGCGTGATGGCGCGCGCGACGACGACTTTGTCGCGCGTGTCTTCGACGAGGCGGAAGGCGAGCTTCGAGCAGCCGCGCAGCTCCTTGCCGTCACAGGCCAACTGGTATCGCGCCAGGGCCGCGTCACGACAGCCACCGATGGCGATGAGCGCGTCTCCCGCCTTGATGCACTCGGCCGGCTTCTTCTCGCACCCATACTTCGCGTCTTTCGCGGCGGCGCACGGTTCGGCGGCCAGCGCAGGAACGGAGAGCAGGAGCGAGAGCAGTGCGCGCATGGTCGTCACATCCGCGAGAAGGTGAACGTGATGCTCGTGAGCGACGACATCGGGCCCCGCGTCAGGGTGCCCGACATGAGGTCTGACTGGGTGACGGTGACGGTCGTCTTCGCCGCGATGCGGTCGTCGGCAGTCGCGCCATCTTCGTCGTAGACCGCGAACGCAAAGCCGAGTGACAGCAGCTCTGCTGCCGTCATCACGCAGCCACCTGAGCTCCACGAGGGGCTCGAGGAGTCGGTGACCGTTGGCGTGGAGCTCGTGACGCTGGTCTCGTTCGAGGGGCAATAGAGGTCGACGTA
>JAEUJR010001112.1 GCA_016793585.1 Archangium sp. | reverse complement strand
GCCGTCGACGAGGAAGAAGCCATGCACCTTCGAGCCGGGGAGGAACACCTGCGGCAGCTCGGCCTGAAAACCACCACGCGAGACGTCGGCGGTGAGGGCAGGCAGACGGCGGCCAAGGGAGAGCGGAAGGCGCAGCGCACGGCGAAGAGAGGTTCGGCGGGTCGTCATGTGCAACAGGCTTCCACAGCGTTGTCGCGCGTCGAGTTTCTGGCCGCCTAGAACCCCGCCCATGGCTGACACCAGGCTGATGAAGGACCTGAAGATTGCCCTGAGCGAGCCTCGCGCCTGGCTCGCCGCTCGCCACGGCAGGTACGCGATCGAAAACCTCGAGCCGGGGGTGGATCCGAAGGTGGTCACGAAGGTCTTCCAGAAGACGCTGCCGCAGGGCTGGGGCGTGCGAACCTGCCGTCGGCTCCCCGAGGAGTACGTGCCCGCTGCGCTCGCGGCGCTCTCGAAGGGAAAGAACGCTCAGGCACTCTTCCTCGAGGAGGCGCGCCGTGACGCAGAGGCGCCGGCCGACTTCCTGCGACGCGTCGCAGCCTGGACCTTCGAGCTGACGCGAGATGCGCCGAAGACGCCCGCTCAGCTCGAGAAGCTGACAGCGGACCCTCGCGATGTCGCCGCGGCGCAGACGACGGTGGCGAAGTTCGGCCTCGACGCCGAGTGGCTGCTCAGCGTGCTCGCGTGGGACGGGAGCGAAACGTCGACCGACATTCTGCTCGAGCTCGCAAACGACGCGATGTCGGGGAACACCAAGACGCTCGAGGTGCTGCAGCGGTTCGTCGTTCCGTACGCGCGGGGCCCCCGACTGAAGCCGATGCTCGACGCGCTCCAGAAGGCGAAGGAGCAACGGCCCGAGGCTGAAGAGATCGCCGCGTTGCTCGAACGGCTCGGTCTGCCGCAGCAGCCGCTTCAGTTCAGCTTCAAGCTCGAGTCAGGCGATCAGTACCGCTCGGTCGTTCTGGGCTGCTTCCTGAACTCACGCGAGCATCCGTCCGTCACGGTCTGGGTCTATCGAAAGAAGGCCCGCGGCAACGAAGACTTCCACATCGAAGACGGCAAGGTGCTGAAGCACACGTTGAAGGTTCCAAAGCTGAAGAGCCTCGAGGCGCTGCCTGCGTGGTTGGTCACCGTCGCGAAGACGCTCCACATTCGCTGGCGTGAACCCGCGACCGTGAAGTGTTCGTTGAAGGGCCCCGCGAAGAAGCGGTTGCTCGAGTGGGTCGGCTGACTACTCGCCTGTCGCTTCGCGCCGCGCCTGCATGGCCACGGTGAGCAGCGCCGCGTACTCCTCGTTCTTCGCGTCGACCTGTTGGGCCAGCCGCGCTGCCATCTCGGCCATCCACACCGCGCCGCGCTCGAGCTCTTCCCGCGCCAGCTTCGCGAAGAACTCTCCGTGAAACGCCTGCGTCTTCTGGTCGGCCATGCGGTCCCCCGGGGGTGTGCTGCAATGAGGAGTCACGAAGTGGTGCAAACGGGTCAGCCAGCGTTACGGCGTTGATACCGGCAGCCGCCCGAACAGATCACCCGACACCTGCGCACAGAGGGGCACCCGTGTCGTTCTCGTGCGATACATCGGGCTCCCGATGAGCCGGCCGCCCCGACGCCCGACCTGGCAATGGACGACGCTGCTCGTCTCGGTCGCGCTCGCCGGCACGCTGGGAGCGACGCTCTACTTCGCCACGTCGAGCCTTCCGTACCTCGCGTCTTCGCCCACGACGGATCCAACGTTCGGCGCGCTCAACGCGTGCCTGCATCACCTCGTGCCGTCGAGAACCGGGTTCGCGGTGTCGCGCGATGCGAAGCAGGCGGCGGTCTGGTCGACGAACACGCTCGCGCGCTGCTCGGCTGATCAACCCGACGGCGGCACGAGCGAAGCCACCTGGAGCCTCAACGGCATCACGGTCGGCGCCTTCGACGGCGACGGCGCACTCTGGGTCGTCTCACAGCCCGGTGGGCTGACCTCGACGCTGCTCGAGCTGACTGACGCGGGCTCCACCGCGCACGGAGAGACGGGCGCCGTCGACCTCGCAGGAACGGCCTCGGGGCTGGTGGTGCTCGAGCAGAGCGGCAAGCTGGTCGCCCTCTCGTCGAGCGGTGAAGGTACCGGCTTCGCCGAGATCGCGATGACGCGCGGGCAGCGGCTGCTCGTCAGTGGTGACGGTCAGCGCGTGGCCGTCGTCGGTGATGGCGCCGTGCGGGTGTTCGACGCGACGACGCTGACGCCGGTGCGCATGGAGGCGCCGTGCGAGGTCTCGCAGCTGTGGTGGTTGAAGGGCGGCCATCGCGCGCTCGTCTCGTGCCGCCGTGACGGCCTCACGCTGGTGCTCGACACCGACACCGGCGCGCAGGAGACGGCCGCTCCCGCGAAACGAACGCCTTCCGTGCTCGCCGGCGCGACTGGCCCCTATGTCGAAGCGTGCGACGTGCTGCCGTGCACGGCCGTCGAGCCGCTGGAGCCGCGATGAAGTGGTGGTGGCTGGTGCTCGTCTCGGGGTGCGCTGCGTCGATGACCGTCACCCGCACGGTGCCCTCCGCGCTTCGCAACGACACGGTCATCGCCGTCGCCGCGTCGGGGCCCTACGCGATGGAGCTGGTCGCTGGCGTTCGTTCGAAGCTCGCGCCGCGCGTGAACGTCGACTCGTGCGTGCTCGGCTGCCCCGCGGTCGGCCTCTACGCGTCGCTCTCGCTCACGCCGGGCCCGCACGATGGCCGCATCGACCGAACCTGTCAGGCCGAGGTGTACACGGGCGAGTCGTGGCTCTCGCCAAAGTCGAAGCGCGGCGCGCTCACCGTGCCGGTGCGAGACCTCGAGCCGTGCGTCGCCGCCATCACGAAGCTGCTCGTCGAGCCGTCGAAGGAGACGCTGCGCCTGCGCCTCGACGTCACCGGCCCGCTCGCGCACCCGGCCGAGCTCATCGGCGCGGGTAAGCTCGATGACGCCCGCGTCGAGCTCGAGGCGTTGACTGCCTCGATGAACGAGCCCACCGGCGCCTGGTACGACCTGGGCGTGCTGCACGAGGCACGAGGCCAGCTCGACGACGCGCGCCGCTGCTACGCCGAGGCTTCGAAGCGCGCCCCCGCGCCGTGGATGAAGGTCGCCCTCGAGCTGCACTGACTGGAGTCGCTCGAGACCCGCCGCCGTTTCAGCGCGAGGTGGCGCGGCGTTGGCCCGACCCACCCCGGCGAGCTGTACCCACCGTGAGGCAACAATTGCCCAGTGAGATCAGTCTCTGCCGACTGGCACTGGCTTTGAGATCGGTCACCCCTCGGGACACCCGTTCGAGGGGAATGCCATGCGTCACCTGCAACCCACCGCCATCGTCTTCGCCGCTGTGCTCGCCCTCACCGGCTGCCCACGGCCCCGCTCTGCCGAGCTCGTCTCGATCACCATCACCCCCGAAAACGCGCGCATCGAGCGAGGCGGCTCGACCGACTTCGTCGCCACCGGCATCTACGCCGACGGCGCGGTGAAGGAGCTCACCAACGAGGTCGTCTGGCAGGTCGTCGACGGCTTCGTGGCGACGGTCGACGCCGAAGTGCCCGGCCGTGTGCACGGCCTCAACACCGGCACCACGCGGGTCCGCGCCATCTCGGGAGAGGTCTCTCGAACGCTGCCCTTCACCGTCGTCGGTGGCGCCGTGGTGCGCCTCGAGATCTCTCCCTCGGCGCCCGTGGTTCCCGTCGGGTTGTCGATGCAGCTCACCGTGAACGCCGTTCGCGCCGACGACACCGTCGAAGACGTGACCGGTGCGGCCATCTACAGCTCGATGGGCAACGCCTCGGCCATCTCGATGCGTGACGAAGACCCCGGAGTCATCACCGGCGCGACGCCCGGCCAGTCAGACCTGCTGGTCTCGTTCGAGGGCGTCTACGCGCACGCCATCATCACCGTCACCGACGCGACGATTCGGCAGCTCACGCTCTCGCCGTCGAATCCCTCCGTTCCCGTCGGCACCACGCAGCGCCTCACCGCGACCGCGAGCCTCTCTGACGGCACGTTCCTCGACGTCACGGAGCAGGCGCAGTGGACGAGCAGCGCGCCGCGCACGGTCTTCGTCTCGATGCTCGCAGGAGAACGCGGCACGCTGACGGGCGTGGCGCCCGGCGTCACCGAGGTGCAGGCGAAGGTGCGTGGCGCCGAAGCCGCCATTCCCGTCACCGTCACCGACGCCACGCTCTCACGCGTCGAGGTCGACCCCACGCAGCTCACGCTGGCCAAGGGCACGCTGGCGGTGGTGAGCGCGCAGGCCATCTACTCCGATGGCAGCCGGCAGGACGTGACGAGCCGTGGCAGCTGGAGCTCGAGCGCTCCCGACAAGGTGACGGTCTCGATGGCCGGCCAGGTGCGCGGCGTCGACGTCGGCACCGCCACGCTGCGCTTCGAGTTCAACGGCAAACAGGTCTCGGTGGCCGTGTCGGTCACCGCCGCCGAGTTGATCGCGCTCGAGGTGTCTCCGGCGCCCCTCACGCTGGCTGCCGGCACGAACGCGCAGCTCACCGCGACGGGCCGCTTCAGCGACGGCAGCTCGCAGGACCTGACCGAGACGACGTTGTGGAGCTCGCAAGACGGCGCCATCGCGCAGGTCTCGAACACCATGGGCCAGCGCGGCTTCGTGCAGGGCCTCTCGGCGGGCAGCACGCAGCTCGTCGCCGCTTCGGGAGCGCGCACGGCCCGTGTCACCGTCACCGTGTCTGCGGCGACGCTCATGTCGCTGTCGCTCGCGCCCGCGATGCTCTCGTTGCCGATGGGCACCAGCGCCGACGTCGTCGCCACCGGCATCTTCTCGGACGGCACCTCGCAGGACCTGACGAGCCAGGTCTCGTGGACGAGCGCCGACGCCGCCATCGCCGCCGTCGACCCCGTGACGAACCCCGGCCGCGTCACCGGCCTCTCCATCGGCCAGGCCACCATCTCGGCGCAGTCTCAGGGCGTCAGCGCGCAGCTCGTCGTGCAGGTCTCGATGGCCACGCTGTCACGACTCGAGGTCACGCCGTCGCCGGTCTCGGTCGCGGCCGGCACCAGCGCGCAGCTCGTCGTCACCGGCGTCTTCTCCGACGCCTCCACCCAGGACGTCACCGCGCAGGTCACCTACTCGTCAGACGACGCCGCCATCGCCACGGTCTCGAACGCGAGCGGCACGCAGGGCCTCGTGCGTGGCGTCGCGCAGGGCGGCACGTCGCTGCACGTCGACCTCAACGGCGTCAGCGTCATCGTGCCCGTCACGGTGAGCGCCGCGACGCTGCAGTCGTTGTCGGTGTCTCAGACCTCACTCTCGTTGCCAGTGGGGGTGAGCGCCGACGTGTCGGTCACGGGCCTCTACTCCGACGGCTCGACGCAGAACCTCACGGCGCAGGCCACGTGGAGTTCGTCGAGCATCGCCATCGCGTCGGTCTCGAACGCGGGCGCCTCACGCGGCCGGGTCGCGGGCCTCGCGGTCGGAGCCGCCACCATCACTGCCACCTTCGGCGGGCGCTCGGCGACCGTCTCGGTCACCGTCACGCAGGCCTCGCTGGTCTCGCTCTCGCTCACGCCCTCCATCGCCAGCATGCCGCGCGGCACCACGCAGGCCTTCGTCGCGACGGGCAGCTTCACCGATGGCAGCACGCGCGACGTCTCGTCGCAGGTGACGTGGAGCGCCTCGGGCCCTCAACTCTCGCTCTCGTCGTCGGGCCTCGCCACTGCGCTGCAGCTCGGTACGGCCGACGTCATCGCGCGTGCGGGTGCCGTCGAGGCGCGCGTCACCATCACCGTCACCCAGGCGGTGCTCACCGCGCTCGGCCTCACCCCGACGCTGCCCAGCGTTCCGCGCGGAGTCGCCGTGCCCTTCGTGGCGACGGCCACCTACTCCGACGGCACTACGCAGAACGTCACCAGCACCGTCACCTGGAGCTCGGCTGACGTCGCCATCGCCACCATCTCGAATGGCAGCGGTACCGAAGGCAGAGCGCAGGCCGTCGCCGTCGGCAGTACGCTCGTCACCGCGACGCTCGGCGCGCAATCGGCCAGCACGACGCTCACGGTGCTCGCGGCCGTGCTCGACAGCATCGAGGTCGCGCCCGCCACGGCGCGCATCGCGACCGGCACCTTCGCCACCTTCCAGGCCACCGGCCGCTACACCGACGGCACCACGCAAGACCTCTCGACGCAGGTGACGTGGAGCGTGTCTGACGTGGCCAAAGCCTCGGCCTCGAACGCGGCGCCCTTCATCGGCAGGGTCAGCGCGCTCCAGCCGGGCACGGTTCAGGTGACGGCGACGCGTCAGGGCGTCACCGGCAGCGCCACCCTCGACATCGCGAACATCACGCTGACGAGCCTCGCCATCTCGCCCTCGGCGCCGTCGGTGCCCGCAGGCCTCAGCCAGCAGCTCGCCGTCGTGGGCACCTTCAGTGACTCGTCGACGCAAGACCTCACCGGCCTCGTCACGTGGAGCTCGAGCGACGTCTCGAAGGTGACCATCTCGAACGCCGCGCTCTCGGAAGGCCTCGCCCGTGCGCTCGCGGTCGGCACGCCCACCATCACGGCGTCGGCCCTCGGGCAGACGGGCACCGTCACCTTCACCGTCACCAACGCGCTGCTCACCGGCGTCGAGCTCTCACCCGTGAGCATCTCGGTGGCGCGCGGGCTCACGCACGACTTCGTGGCGACGGGCCGCTTCTCCGATGGCAGCTCCTCCGACATCACCGACCAGGTGACGTGGGCCTCTTCGGTGCCGAGCGTCGCCTCGGTCTCGAACGCGAGCGGCTCGCGGGGCCGCGCCAGCGCCATCGCCCAGGGCACCAGCGTCATCAGCGCGTCGCTCTCTGGTCAATCGGCGGCCGCCGTCTTCGTGGTCTCGCCGGCGGTGCTCACGCAGCTGCAGGTCTCTCCGTCGAGCGCGTCGCTGCCTCGCGGCCTCACCGCGCCGTTCACGGTGACGGGCATCTTCTCTGACAGCACCTCGCAAGACCTCACGGAGCAGGTGGTGTGGAGCTCGAGCGCCAGCACCATCGCCCCGGTCTCCAATGCACCGGGCACGCGCGGCGTGGTGCAGGCCGCGAACGTGGGCAGCGCCACCATCACCGCGACGCAGGGGAGCGTGGCCGGGAGCGCTACCGTCACGGTCACCTCCGCCGTGCTCGCGGCGCTTCAGGTCTCTCCGCCGAACCCCACCGTGCCGCGCGGCCTCACCCGGCAGCTCGCGGCGACGGGCCTCTTCACCGACGGCACCACGCAGGACCTGACCACACAGGCCTCGTGGAGCTCCGATGACGCGCTCATCGCCTCGGTCTCGAACGCGAGCGGCAGCGAAGGCATGTCGCAGGCCATCGACCAGGGCGTCGTCACCATCACGGCCACGGTCGGCGCTCGCACGGGCAGCATTCAGCTCACGGTGAGCGCGGCGATTCTGCAGGTGATTCAGGTGACGCCAGTGAGCCCGAGCGTCTCGGCCGGCCTCACGTTGCCGCTCTCGGCGACGGGCGTGTACTCCGACTCCACCACGCAAGACGTGACGAGCCAGGTGACGTGGACGTCGGCCGACCCGGGCATCGCCACCATCAGCAACGCGAGCGGCTTCGAAGGCATCGTCACCGGAGGCACCCTCGGCAGCGCGGTGATGACCGCGAGCCTCTCGGGCGTGACGGGCTCGACGACGGTGACGGTGACGCCGTCGGTGCTGCAGCAGCTTCAGGTGACGCCGGCGAACCCGTCGAGGCCCCGCGGGCTGCAGGTGCAATTCACCGCGACCGGCATCTTCTCGGACGGCTCCACGCAGGACATGACGTCGCAGGTGACGTGGACGTCGAGTGACGTGAGCGTCGTGCCGGTAAGCAACTCGAGCGGCGCAGAAGGCCACGCCGTCGCGCAGAACGTCGGCAGCGCCACCATCACCGCTGCCCACGGCAGCGTGAGTGACTCGACGCCGTTCACCGTGACGGCGGCGCAGCTCACCCGGGTCGATGTCACGCCGACGGCGGTGACGTTGCCGTTGGGCACGGTGCGCCAGTTCGTCGCGACGGGTCGCTACACCGACTCGACGTCGCAGAACCTGACCGCGCAGGCGACGTGGAGCTCGGCCAACATGGGCGTGCTCGACATCTCGAACGTCGCGGGCAGCGAAGGCCTCGCCACCACCATCGCCGTCGGCCAGGCGTCGGTGACGATGACGTTCGGAGCCTTCACCGTCGTCTCGACCGTCACCATCACCCAGGCCGCGCTCGCCAGCATCGAGCTCAACCCCGCGGCGGGCTCGACGCCGCTGGGCTTCACGCGGCAGTTCATCGCCATCGGCCACTACACGGACGGCACGTCGCAGGTGCTGACGAACCAGGCGACGTGGAGTTCGAGCGACAGCGCGAAGGCGCTCATCTCGAACGCGTCGTCGTCGCGCGGGCTGCTGTCGTCGGTGGCGCTCGGGTCGGTGACGGTCACCGCGGTGTTCAACGGCGTGACGGGTACGACCACGCACACCATCTCGAACGCCTCGCTGGTGAGCCTCGCCATCGCGCCGGCACCGGTGTCGGTCGCGCAGGGAGCCTCGGTC
>JAEUJR010001060.1 GCA_016793585.1 Archangium sp. | reverse complement strand
CTGCTCTCGACGCAGGGGCCCATTCCCGTGCAGTTGACCGAGGGCACCGTCACCAACGGCGTTCGCCTCGTGTTGCTGGGAGGCGGCGCCGGTGCGCCCCTGCGACGAAGCCAGGCCGCGCCCGCGTTGACGCGCGTGGTTCGCGTCGCCGACGGCTTCAGCGGCGGCTGGCTCAGCGAGGCGCCCGGCTCGGAGCGTCGCGCGATCGATCTGCCCGACGCCCGACCGGGCCCGGTCTTCGATCTCGAGGGCAAGCTGGTGGGCTTCGCCGCGACCGACACCACAGGCGTCGAGCTCGTGACGACCGACACCCTCGAGACCGCCTTCACCCGGGTGGTGGGTCGACCCGCGACCCTCGAGGCCGCCAGCCTGACCGCGCCCGCGCCGCTGTACGAGATCGTCGCGCCAGTGGCGCCCGCCCCCGAGGCCGACGCGGCGTCGTTGTCACGCAGCGTGCTGCTGGCCCGATCGGGGGCAGGGGTGACGGCAGCGGTGGTGGTCAGCGCAGGGGAGTCGGGCTGGGCGCTGGTGGCCGATTCGAGCATCGCGCCAGTGGGCGCGACGGTGTCACTCACCCTTCCGTCGAACGACGTTCGCGGGGTGCAGGTGGTTCGAACGACGGGCCGGGTCGCCCTGCTCCGCGCACCGCGGGTCGAGGGTGACGATCTGCAGCCCCTGAAGTTGATGGACGCGATCCCCGAGGGCTCGACGCGCAGGGTGGCCTGGGGCTTCCGCGAAGATCCCGCGACGTCGACGCTCGTGCTGAAGTCCGTGCAGGGAGAGCTCTCGCCAGACGGCTTCGATGCCGACCCGGCGCCCGCGATGACGGGAGGCCCGGTGCTGACCCCGGAGGGACGTGTCGCGGCGCTGCGCGTGGGCGGGGGCCAGTCGATCACCACGGCACCGAAGATTCAGGCGCTCAGCGTGGCCGGCGTGAGCGACGTGTTCTGGCGCGTCGTCGCCGAGCCGACGGGAGAGTGCCAGCTCGCCGCCCGCGTGCTCCTCGAAGATCCCCTCGAAGAGGCGACGGTCGTTCGCGTTCGCTTCGAGCCGGCGTCGAGCGACCCCGCGCCACCGCGCCTCAAGATCGCCGCGCTGACCGACGCGATGCCAAAGCAGGGCCTCGCCGAGTTCGTCTTTCGCCTGCCCTGCTGGACGAAGCCCCAGTGGATGCAGTTCGAGGTGCAGAGCCCGGGCACGGTGCGGGCGACGAGGGTGCAGCGGCTGCCGGTGATCACCACCCTGCCGGGCTCACTCGTCGGCAGGGCGGGTT
This sequence comes from Archangium sp., assembly GCA_016793585.1. Next base: position 1,094 of record JAEUJR010001060.1, on the reverse strand, counting down.
CGAGCGAAGGGTGCACCAGGCCACCCGCCTCCGAGATCGTCTGGCTGTGGGAGCTGCCGCCCCGCATCTCGATGCAGCACGCGTGCAGACTGAAGCCGGCCGAGTGCGAGCGCGCCTGCTACGTCGACGAGCTCGATGCCTGCACGCTCGACGGGCGCCACGCGCTCTCGGTCGGCGAGGTGGGCCGCGCGCTCGGCCGGCTCGACCCGCTCTGCGCCAGGGGCGACGTCGAGGCGTGCACGCTGCTCGCGTGGACCGTGGCCGAGAAGAAGTCAGGCCGTCAGCCCAGGGCGAAGCTCGAGGCCGTGCTCCAGCCCTGGTGCGACGCAGGGAACGCACGGGCCTGCGCGGCGCTCGCGCCGGCGGAGTGGAAGAAGCAGCTCGACGCCCTCAAGAAGGCCTGCGCTCCCGGCTCGGGCCGCTGCGGCGAACTCGGGCGGCACCTGCTGCTGGGCGCGCGCCTCGACGCTGAGCTGAAGCAGGCGCTCGGGCACCTGAAGCTCGCGTGCGGCGAAGGCGACGTGCAGGCCTGCGCCGAGAGCGCCACCGAGAGCCTGCGGTTCGAACGCGAGACGCCACTCGAGGCCATGCCCCGCGCGACCGCCGCTTGCCGCGGGAAGCAGGCCGCCGGCTGTCTGCTCGAGGCGCTCAACGCGGCGCGGGGCCTCACCGTGCCGCGCACGCCGCAGGCGGCAGAGAAGATCATCGCCGACACCTGCGCAGCCGGCTCCGAGACGGCCTGCTTGATGGACCTGCGCTGACCCCACGCAGAAACGACGAAGGCACCGGCGAGCTGCGCCAGTGCCTCCGTACCCGTGGCTGCGATCAGCGGTTCAGATGTGAATCGCGTGCCCCAGCGTCGCCTCGGCCGCCTCGCGCATGATCTCCGACAGCGTCGGGTGCGCGTGCATCGTCTGGGCGAGCTCTTCGGTGGTGGTCTCGAGCTTGAGCGCCACGCAGGCCTCGGCCAGCAGCTCGGTCGCGTGCGGGCCGACCAGGTGAACGCCGAGCACCTCGTCGTACTTCTTGTCAGAGACGATCTTCACCATGCCCATGCCCTCGTCGCTGATCGAGGCCTTGGTGATGGCGCTGAA
>JAEUJR010001042.1 GCA_016793585.1 Archangium sp. | reverse complement strand
GTTCATCGAGGGCCTGGTCGATTTGACCGACAAAGAAGACGTCGATGGCGCGCTCGTGACGGTGAGGCACATCGGCAGATGATTCGCGCGTTCGTGCTCCATTCGCCGGGGCGGCGGCTCGGGTGGCTGCTGTTTCTGGCGCTGGGGTCGGTCGCGGCAGCGTCGCTCGGGCACGTGCTCAAGCCGGTGTTCCTCGAGGGCGTGACCGATTTGCCGGGGCTGCCCTTCGTGGCGCTCTGCCGGTGGGACGCGGGCTGGTACGGGTCGATCGCGAGAGATGGGTACTTCTTCGTGCCCGGGCAGCAGTCGCCGGTCGCGTACTTTCCGCTGTACCCGATGCTGATTCGGGCGGTGACGTGGCTGGGCGTGAACCGGTGGGTCGCGGGCACGGTGCTGACGCTTCTGGCGGGTGTGTCGGCGTTGCTGCTGTTTCAGCGGTGGTTGAGCAAGGTGGCTCCGGCGCAGTCGGCGACGGCGTGGCTGCTGCTCGTGAGTTATCCGTACGCCTGTTATCTGTTCGGTGTTGTCTATTCTGACGCGCTGTTTCTGTTGTTGGTGGTGGCAGCGTTCTACGCGTTGGAGTCGGACTCACCGATTGGCGCCGCGGTGCTGGGAGCCTTCGCGACGGCGTGTCGGCCCGTGGCTCCGGCGCTGGTGTTGGGGCTGGTGGTGCGAAGCCTGGAGCGTCGGCGCAAGGCGGGGCTGCCGATTCGGTTCGTCGATCTGGTGCCCGGCCTCGCGGGGCTGGGAATGCTCGCGTACATGGTGTTCCTGCAGCAGAGATTCGGCGACCCGCTGGCGTTCGCGCACGTGCAGGCCGCGCCCGGCTGGGAGAATGCTGCTGGTTGGAGCGCGTGGCTGAAAGACGAGTGGTTTCACCAGATGCACGTGGGGCATTGGACGGTGAAGCTGCGGCTCGGCGCGCACGCGTTCGTGACCGTTGGAGCGCTGGCGCTGGTACCCGCGGTCTTCAAGCGCGTCGGCTGGGGCTATGGCGTGTATTGCCTGGTGGTGCTCGCGCTGCCGGCGCTGTCGTCGAAGGACTTTCAGGGCATGGGTCGTTACGCGATTGCTGCGTTCCCGGTGCTGATTCCGCTCGCGAAGGGCCTCGACGAGTGGAGCGGCGTGCGTGACCTGCTGCTGATCGCCCTCGCCCTCGCTCTCGCCGCTACGGCCTTCGTGCTCGGCACCGGCGCCTACGTCGCTTGATTCCCGATGCGTGCAGTGACGAAAACCCACGCGGTCGGCCACTCAAGGACGTGCGCCTCACACTCCTCGCTTCTTTCGTTCTTGCTCAGTCGTGTGTCGTCCCCGTCGACATTCCCCGCCCCGGTCCTGACGACGCCGGGTTGAACGACGACGCGGGCTCCGACACTGGGGTCGACGCCGGAGTCTATTCAGGCCCGTGCTCGGTGCCCGAGAACCTCGGATTCTTCCTCGCCGGCACTACGAGAACGCTCGTCTTTCAAGGTTGCGCCGGCGCCAGCTTCGCTTCCGAACCCGGCGTCTCGGTCGTTACCCAGGCGAATGCCGACCGATCGGCCACCGTGCGAATCACCCCCTCGACGCTCGGTGCGTGGGTGCTCACCATCACTGTGGAAGGTGACACGCAGACCAGAGAGCTCATCACCGATGAAGAGTTCAACTTCGATGCAGGCTTCGTGGTGCGGTATCCAGACCGCATCGACGGCCTGAGCACTAGAAGAAGCATCACCCCGAGTGGACGGCTCCTCGTCCCAACCGATGCAGGTCGAGTCGAGATTCTTGGGCGCAATGGCGCCTTCGAACAGACCCTGCAAGTCAACGAAGACTGGCTGGTCTGGGCCGGCGACACGCTGTGGACGCTCCGTTCCGGAACGCCCACTCCCACCGTCGACCGCTGGAGAGAGAACGCCACGGGTCTCGTCTCGACAGGATCCTACGACGCGACCGGTTGGCAGACCTGTTTCCTGTGTCGCGCCACTGAAGACTCGGCCATCGCGTTCATCGGCGACGACCTGGTCGAGTTCAGCTGGGACGGGGGAGCCTTCTCGCGAGAGCTGCGAACCCCGGCACTTCGGATCCCCTGGTACTACATTGGGCAGCTCCTCATCCCCGAACCACCTGAGACGGTGTGGCTGGCGGATGGCTGCCGCTACGAACCCGGGTGCACGACGATGGTGTGCGGAGCCATTCGAACCTGCGAGCACGCCCAAATCGTGACGGCGACCCGGCAGCATGCCCTGGTGAACACTGGAAGCGAGCTCCAACTGTGGGAACTGCCCCTGAGTGGCAAACGAATGCTGCATGCACGACCAGGTGCGGCCCTCGATCAGGGCGGCTTGGTCGGCGCCAAGTCACCAGCCGGGTCGATTGACTCACCCGTGCTGGTCCGTGGTGGGCGCTGGCTCGCCGAACCCGTGTTCCATCGGAATCGAATTCTCTACCTGCAGTTTCCCGGTTGGCCTGCGGGCAGCACGGACAACGGCAGTTTGGTCAACCTCACCATCACGAAACACTGGGTGACCGTTCCCGTCAGCCCTCGCGAAATTCGGTTCATCCCCCGATGATCACGGCACTCGCGACGATCGTCCTCTCAGCCGCTCCAGCATTCGAGCTCGAGTGGGAAGCGCCGGCGTCGTGCCCCAATCGACCCGACACGATCTCACTCGTCGGCGACGCGACGGGCCGAGCCGAGGTTCAGCTCAAGGAGCGTGAGGGCCAATGGGTCGTCACCATCATGTTCTTCGCTCCGATGGACGGCATTCGCCGCGTCACCGTGCCCACCTGTGAAGACGCGGTGCGCACGGCCGGGCTGCTCGTTCAGCTCGGAAGCCGTGGAGGGTTTCAGCAGAAGCCGCCGTCACCCGTCGTGGTCGCCGAGACGAAACCAGCGGTGACCGAACCGCCGCCTCCGCCCGCGAAGCGCTGGCAATTCTCGACAGGCCTGGGCGGCGCGCTCGACCTCGGAACACTGCCGTTGGCAGAACCCCGGTTCGCCGCTTCGTTCCTCGCGAGTCGGGAGCTGTTCGGTTTCGCAGCAGACGTTCGAGTCGGCTTTGCGCAGCGAGTCTCTGACGTGCGCGTGCTCCACCTGGTCGAGCTGCAGGGCGCGGGCTGCCTGGTGTCCTCCCTCGGTCCGGCCCGCGTGGGTCCCTGCGCCACCGCCTCCGTGGGTTCGTGGCGGCTCTCGACGCTCCCCGGAAAGGCGAAGGGCATGGCCCTCGCGACGACGGGGTTGCAGGTGCGCGCCGGTCTTGCGCTCACCGATCGACTGGAGGCGGTGCTCGTTGCGGGTGTACGAACGAACCTCGTGAGGCCCTCCCTCGTCGACGACGCCACGGTGGTCTTCACGACCCCGGCGCTCGCCGCAGATTTCCAGCTCACGGTGGGCTGGCGCTGGTGAGCATCGACGTTCCATCGGCGTACGATCAACACGTCGACTTCGTGTGGCGGCTGCTCTTGCGTCTGGGCGTGCCGACGTCGAGCGTCGAAGACGCGGTGCAGGAGGTCTTCCTCGTCCTCCATCGCCGGCGCTCAGACTTCATGGGAGCGTCGACGCTGCAAACCTGGCTTGGCGGCATCGCCCTCCGGGTCGCGGCGGACATGAGGCGCGGGCAGGCACGGGCCCTCCACCATCTGGAAGACCTGCAACGGCTCCCTCGTCTTTCCCCGCGTGAACCCTCACAACTCGTCGAAGAGCGCGAGGCCTTCACGCTCGTCCAGAGCCTTCTTGACCAGATGTCAGAGGAGCAGCGAACGGTCTTCGTGCTCGCCGAGTTCGAAGAGCTCACCCTGCGCGAGATCGCCGACATCACCGGAGTGAACGCCAACACCGTCTCGTCGCGGCTGCGGCTTGCCCGTCAGCGCTTCGAGGCGCTCGTCGGGCGGAGCAGGACGAAGGAGCAAGCGTCATGAACACGCTCAACTCAGAGAGCCATGAACTGTTGCGCAAGGCCCGGCAGGGCACGCCACCGATGCCTCCGGAGGTTCGAGGCCGGTTGCGTGGTGCCGTGATGGCGGGCGCTGGCGTTTCGACGGTTGCTGCAGGCGTCTCCTTCGCGAAGGTGATCGTGGTCGGAGTGGTGTCTGCCTCGCTCGGTTCGGTCGCGACGTTGGTGGTGAAGAAGCGGGTCGAGCGCGAGGAGCCGACGGTCTCGCGACCTCTTGCCGACGTTGCGGTGACCGCAGCCATCCAACCGGTCGTCGTGCCAATCGAAGCGCCTGTCGTCGAACCCGAGCCCGTGCTCGCCCGCGCCGAGGTGACACCACCGCAGCGAAAGGTTCGAGTGCAGACGCTTCCACGCCCCGAGCCGGTCGTCGAGCCGGTTGTCGACGAACGCTCGCTCGCCGCCGAACTCGAGACGCTCGAGGGCATTCTTCGGGCGACCGACAATGGCAACTGGGCCGACGCACGCGTTCGGCTCGGCGCGTACCGTGCACGTTTCGAAAACGGCCAGCTCCGCGTCGAGGCGGGAGCGCTCGAGGTGCTCACGCTGTGTGGAGAGCAACACGTCCAGGCCGCGCGGGCGCTCCGCCGCGAACTGCTCGCAGCCGAGCCGCTCAACCCCGCCGTGGTCCGACTCGCCACCAGTTGCGCGGGCGAGTGACACAAGGGCCCTCCATCGCATGAGTCAGGGCGAAAGGTCGCTACAACAGGTCGGCCCCGGAATCGGCGGACTGCTGGGAATCGAACACTGAGCCGGGCTCAATCCGGTACAGACACACGTCATCAGGTATTGGCGGGAAAGACGCGGCTGATGGTGGTGCACGAGGCCATCGACTGCGCGCGACCACAGGTACACGACTCGGTCGACTGCCAGCATGTGATGTCGACGCCACCGTCGCAGGCAACCTGCTCTGAGGCGACACACTCGAGCGCGCCGAACGGCCTCACGAAGGCTGTCTCGGCGCAGCTCGACGGTACGAAGCGACCCTTCACCGCCGCGCCCGGTCCATCTCGAGATCGACCACGATGGTCGCCGAGGTGTTCGTCTTCGACACGAGTTCGATCGAGCCTCGCCGCGCCTTCGACTCGAAGAAGGCACTCGACGATCGACCACGGAAGGCCACGCTCACTTCAGCTGCGTAAAACTTTCGCTGCGCCGAGGTGGGCAACCAGACGTCGAACCAGACGCCTTCGGTATCACGATTGGAGTAGCGCGCCCGTTTGCAGTGAAAAGCCGAGAGCTCTGCACACACGTCGTCGTGATTCGACAGCACGACGCGGACTCCGCCATCGTCGCTTGCGACAAAGGCGCTTCGAACCTGAAGCTCCCATGGAGCGACGGAAATGCGCTCTTCGAACACCGGCGGTTCGACTGGCGGTTCCACGCACACGCCACCGTTGCAAACACGCGTCCCCTAGCAGTCGGAGTCCCTCGTGCAGCCCGTTGAGCCACAGGCACTGAATCCCAGCGCCACGGTCACCGTCATCGCAACCACACCGCCGACCAGCCAACTCCTCAGCACCAACCCTTCAGACCTTCGTATAGGGGTTCGAGCCGTGCCGATCGTCTGCGAGCACACCAGCCATGTGGTGGTAGCAGACTGCGCCGACAGCGAATAGTGGTCCACCATTGCCTTGCGGGTGTGAACGAGATCATTTCGCTTGGATCATCCGTGCACGAGGTTGGCATGCCAGAACAACACATCGCCCTTTTGTGCCGTGAAGTAATGAGGCGACCCACCCATTTCCTTCACTCGTTCCTGCATGAACGGCTCGTACTTCTCGGCGTACGAGATGTACCCCCTCGCTTTGAACTCGCCAGGCGCGATGCCCACGTGGCGCGCGAAGTAGTACGGCCAGCGGTGGCTGCCCGGGTAGCAGAGCAACGGGCCTGAGTCGCGGTGAGTGTCTTCGAAGGCAATCCACGCGGCGGCCATGAACCCGAGCGGGGTCGTCATGTGAATCGAGTCGGAGTGCTCGAGCTGCTGGCTGCCTTTGTGTGAAGCGATGGTCTGAAACGGCGCAACCTCGCGTCCGAACATGAGGCCGACCCACCGCACGATCTCGGGGGCGTACAGCAGCGCCTTCATCTCGGGCACTTTGAGGTGCGGGTTGAGGAACCGGCCGGGGTGAGACTTCTTTGCGGGCACCAGCAGGTGGCGCGTTGATTCGGTCGAGCAGTGGCATCTTCTCCGGCCGGGCGAAGCGAGTATGTCTGCCACTCGTTCAGCGCAAGGGAGCGCCGACCATGGCCTCGAGCGTGTCTCGAATCGTGTGCTGCACGTTCAGGCCTGTGAGCCTGCTGAGCTTCCGGTTGTCGCCCACGATCCGCCACACCTCATTCTTGCGAACGAACTGCGGGTTCACCGTGATGGTGGGCCGGTGATTCGTCAGCTGAGCCAGCAGCTCGAGCAACTGAGCGATACTCGTGCCCACACCGCTGCACAGATTCACCACGTCGAGCGCCTCCGGCGGCCGCTCGATGAGGCGCGTGACGAAGCGCGCGACGTCGCGCACGTCGATGAAGTCGCGCTCGGGCTCGAGGTTTCCCAGCTGCAGCTCTGCCGACCGCTCCACATGGTGTTTGACCAGCTTGGGCACCAGGAAAGTCTCGTTCTGGCCGGGCCCTACGACGTTGAACGGCCGCAGCACCCGAAGCGGAAATCGCTCGGCGTGCTGAAAGGCGAGGAACTCCATGGCCAGCTTGCTCACGGCGTAGTGATTGGCGGGCCTCGGCGGCAGCGTCTCGTCGATCAGCGGCGCAGCCTGGTTCCCGTACACGCCCGAGGTCGACGCCAGCAGCACTTGTGGCCGAAGGTCGGCGACCGACGCGAGGCCCTTCAGCAGGTTGTCGGTGCCAACGACGTTCGTCTTGTAGAGTTCGCTGGCATCTGCGTGGGTGACGAGCGCGAGCCCCGCAAGGTGAATCACGCACTCCGGCCTGACCTCGTGCCCCACCGTCGCCCAGCGCTCCGCGTCTTCAAGGGAAGCGATGAGGCAGGGGACGTCGACTGGCGGTCTCGCCTCGGCCTCGCTTCGCAGCGTCGCCGTCACGGAGTGGCCTGCGGCGACGAGCGCCCGTAGCAGATGCACGCCGATGAAGCTGTTGCCTCCCGTGACGAGCACCCTCATCGACAACGCTCCGCAGCCTCGCAAACCATCGCCGCCGCATAGCACGACGCCAGCCCGCGACGACTGGACCCGGCCGGTGCTAATGGGCCCGCCATGCCTACGACCGCAGACCTGCTCGCCGAGCTCGAAGCTGCCCGCAAGGAGCGCGACGACGCCCTCACGCGCCTCGCCAACGCGCGCGCCGAACTCGATGCCCTCAAGCAAGCCATCAAGAACAAAGACGAACCCGCGGTCCCCCTCTATCCCGACAGTGCCGGCCTGGGGCCCGAGACGCCGCTCCGGTACATCGCGGCCGACGCGGTGAACGACGCCCTCAAGCGCTTCACCTCTCCGATTCAGAAGGCGCTGCGCGCGCGTTTTGGAGACCGCGATGGCCGTTGACGTCGTCGTCCCCGTCTACAAGGACCTGAAGCTGACGATGGAGTGTCTGCGCTCGGTGCTCGAGCTCGGAGGCCCCCGCCTCGGCCGTCTCATCGTCGTGAACGACGCCTCTCCGGAACGCGAGCTGATGCGTCACCTCGAAGGGTTGCGCCGTGACGACGCTCGGGTGCGTCTGCTGTCCAACTCGAGCAACCGTGGCTTCGTTCAGAGCGCGAACATGGGCCTCGCCCTCGGCGACGACGATGTGGTGCTGCTGAACAGCGACGCGCGCCTCACCGAGGGCGCCCTCGAAGAGCTGCTGGGCTGCCTGCACTCGGATGACCGCTTCGCCGCTGTCAGCCCGCTCTCGAACAACGGCACCCTCTGCTCAGTGCCGACCTTCAAGGAGATCGCTTCGGTCAAGATGCTCGAAGGCGTGCCGCTCCAGCTCGAGGGCATTCCCCGCTCGACGCCAATGCCGACACTCAACGGCTTCTGCATGGCGTTCCGGCGACGCGCCCTCGACGAGCTCGGGCTGTTCGACCCTGCCTTCGCGCCGGGGTACCACGAAGAAAACGACTGGTGTCAGCGCGCCCGCGCGGCCGGGTGGCAGGTGGCCCGCGCCAACCACACGCTCGTTCTGCACCACGGCGGCGTGTCGTTCGCTGGAGCCCGAGGCCGACTGGACCTGCTCCATGGGCGCCGACTCATCGCCCGGTACCCTGCGTACTTCGACGAGAACGATGCCTTCGCGATGTCTCCGCTCGCCCACGTCGCCGCGACAGCCGTGAGGGCGTCGATGAACCGACTGCGAGTGCGCATGCCCGTCTCCACGATGGACGATCTCGAGCGCGCTCGTTTCCTTGGCAAGACGATGGTGGCCGAAGCCGTCACCAAGAAGATGGCCGAGGCGTGCCACTGGGCTCAGGTACCCATCGCCGCCAAGCAGTTGCCCGACATCACCTGTGTTCGCGGGGTCGGGCCGTGGCCGGCCTCGAGCGCGCTCATCACCCTCGTCGATCACACCACGCCCCTCGACACCTACGGGCTGCAGCAGCAACTCGTGCTCTCTCAGGCGATCGTTGCCAACTCCGAAGGGCTGGCCACTCGAATGCGGCGCGAGCTCTCGCTGCCGCAGTTGCGCGTCACCGTCGTCACAAAGGACGATCACGCTTCATTCGTCGACGTCATTCGCAAGGTGTCGCTCACGCCTGATCCAGCGATCCTCGAGCGTGCTGCGGCCCACGCAGCCCTGCAGCCGCTCCCGCGCCGAAACAGCGCCGCGTGACCTGTTGCCGCACACGCTGAAAAGTGGCATTGCGCCGCGAATGTCGCGAACAGTCCTCATTACCGGTGGTGCTGGCTTCATCGGGTGCACGGTGTCTCGACGCCTCCTGGCGCGTGGCGACCGTGTGGTGGTCTTCGACAACCTGCACCCACAGTGTCACACCGCACCTGGCCGGCCCGCCGCCATGCCTGACGGTGTCGAGTTCATTCCCGGCGACGTCACGCTCGGCTCGAACTGGGCCTCGCTCCTCAAGCTGCACCGGCCCGAAGTCGTGCTGCACCTGGCGGCCGAGACGGGTACGGGGCAGTCGCTGACCGAGGCGAACCGGCACGCGATGGTAAATGTCTCTGGCACCGCGCAGCTCGTCGACGCGATGACCGCGTCGAAGCACGTTCCGGCACACTTCATTCTCACCTCGAGCCGCGCGGTCTACGGCGATGGTGCGTGGAAGAGTTCGAACGGAGCCACTTTCTATCCGGCTGGCCGCACGCGCGCACAGCTCGAGGCGAAGCAGTGGGACGCGCTAGACGAGCACGGCAAGCCCGCGACACCAGTCGTGAGCACGGCTGGCCTCACGCACCCCAACCCCATCTCGGTCTACGGTGGCACCAAGCTGACCCAGGAGCACATCCTCTCGACGTGGTGCCGCGCGTTTGGCGCCGGCCTCTCGGTGCTTCGGCTCCAGAACGTGTACGGCCCCGGCCAGGCGCTCGGAAACCCCTACACGGGCGTGCTGACGTTCTTCGCGCAGCGGGCCGTCGCGAAGCAGCAGCTCGACGTCTACGAAGACGGGAAGATCGTTCGAGACTTCGTCTTCATCGACGACGTCGCCGACGCGCTGGCGGGAGCGGCTGCGACGCCCACCTCCTCGGTGCGCACTGTCGACATCGGCAGCGGGCAGGCCACCACCATCGACGAGGTCGCACGCATCATGGCGCGGCTGGCAGGGGCTCCGGCGCCTCACATTTCAGGCAAGTTCCGCGACGGCGACGTGCGCGCAGCGAGTTGCACCATCGAGGCCGCGCAGAAACAGATCGGCTACCAGCCGAAGGTCAGCCTCGAGCAGGGGCTCACCGCGCTGCTCAACAGCATTCCCCGGAGCTGAACGTGCTCAAGAACACCGGTGAGCGCTTCATGCCCGACTGGAAGGGCGACACCGAACTCGAGCATCTGCACCGCTACGAGATGGCGCTCGAGTTCGTGGCGGGCAAGCGGGTGATCGACGTCGCCTCTGGCGAAGGCTACGGCAGCAACATGCTGGCAGCGCGGGCGGCGCACGTCATCGGCGTGGACGTCTCGCCTGAAGCCGTTGCCCACGCGCGCGAGCGCTACATTCGACCCAACCTCGAGTTCCGTGAGGGCAGCGCCTCGAAGATTCCGCTCGAGAGCGAGTCGGTCGACGTCGTCGTCAGCTACGAGACGCTCGAGCACCTCTCGGAGCAGGAAGAGATGCTGGGCGAGCTAGCCCGGGTGCTGCGGCCGTCTGGGCTCCTGATTCTCTCGACGCCCGACAAGCACTACTACACGGACCAGCGCGGCCACGAGAACCCCTTCCACGTGAAGGAGCTCTACCGTGAAGAGTTCCGCGCGCTGTTGAAGCGGCACTTTCCCAACGTCGAGTTCCACTTTCAACGCGCCATGCACGCCTCGATCATCGCCCCCGAGCAGCCGACTGCGGACGAGGGGCAGACCTGGACCAAGGACGAGCGCACTGGTCAGGTGACCGCGGACCGGGGCCTCATCACGCCCCTGTACCTGATCGCTTTCGCGTCTCGGGCTGCGCTGCCGCAGGGACCGCGAGCCTCGACGTTCGAGATGAGCCCGCCATCGTACGCGTCAGTTGAGCAGGACTTGCGGCTGAAGCTGCAGGCGCTCGAGCGCGAACACCGAGAGGCGGTCTCTGCCCTCGAGCGAACCATGCGCGAAGCGGTGATCGCCGAGCGTGATCACCGGCGTACCGCCGTCGAGCTCTGGGAGCTCAAACGCTTTCTCGAAGTCGCTTCTCAGCAGAACAACAAAAGCGGGCTCGACTCGCTGCTCGACGGCGCAAAGTCGCTGCTCAAGCCAAAGGGCCGCGGAGGACGCCGATGAAACGCCTCGCCATCTACATGATCTACGACTCCGCCGGAGTCGTCGCCGACTACGTTATCTACAAGCTGCAGAAGCTGCGTGAACACGTCGAGACCATCGTCGTGGTGGCGAACGGGCACCTCACGGCCGAGAGCAAGGCGCGGCTGGCGACGGTCGCCGACATCGTGCACGTGCGCGAGAACTATGGCTTCGACGTCTGGGCCTATCGCGACGGCCTCGTGAACGTCGTCGGCTGGGAGAAGCTCACCCAGTACGACGAGCTGCTGCTGCTCAACTACACGTTCTACGCACCCATCTTCCCCTTCAAGGAGATGTTCGATCGCACCGCCACTCACGACGTCGACTTCTGGGGCATCACGGCGTTTCGCGGGCCGGTACCGAACGGGCTGACAGGCGAAGGCACACTGGCGTTCCACATTCAGTCGCACTTCATCGCCGTGCGCCGGCGGCTCTTCTGCAGCCGCGTCTTCCGCAACTACTGGGAAGAGATGCCGCCCATCACCAGCTACATCGACTCGATCCTCAAGCACGAGGTGCGGTTCACCGAGTACTTCAGCGACATGGGCTATCGGTACTCGGTCTACGCCGACCCGACGCGCTACCAGGACGAACACCCGGCGCTCAACGCCATCGACTCGCTGCTCGACGATCGCATTCCCATTCTCAAACGCAGGCCCTTCTTCCACGACCCCAAGTACCTCGATCAGCACTGCATCGATCTCGACCGGGTCATCGAGCTGGTGAAGGCGAAGAGTGACTTCGACACCTCGCTGCTCTGGAAAGACATGGCGCGGGTGGCGAAGCCGCGAGATCTGTACACGAACGCCACGCTGCTCGCGGTGATGCCAGACGAGCCGCCGAGAAAACCGCTCCCGAAGCGGCGCATCGCCGTGCTCGCTCACGCGTACTACCCGGAGCTGCTTGGCGAGCTCATGTCGTACGCGAAGAACATTCCCCAGCCGTTCGACGTGTACGTCACCACCGCCGACGCGAAGAAGAAGGCTGCGGTCGAGGAGTGGTTCGCCAAGAACCCGCTCGAGCGCGCCACGCTCAAAGAAGTGCGGGTGGTGGAGAACCGCGGCCGTGACGTCTCGGCCCAGCTCATCGGCTTGCGCGACGTGGTGCTGACTGGTGGCTACGACTACCTCTGCCGCGTGCACTCGAAGGTCTCTCCGCAAGACCCATTCGCGGTGTCACGCCACTTCAAGGAGCACCTCTTCGAGAACCTGCTCGGTGGCGAAGGCTACGTCGCCCGACTGCTGTCGCAGTTCGAAGAGAACCCGAACGTCGGCATGATCATCCCGCCCGTCATTCACCAGGGCTACCCCACGCTGGGCCACGCGTGGTTCACCAACAAGCCGGGGGCCGCGGAGTGGGCGAAGAAGATCGGCATCGAAGTGCCCTTCGACGACGACACACCGCTGGCGGCCTACGGGTCGATGTACTGGTACCGACCCGACGCGCTCAAGAAGCTCTTCTCGTACCCCTTCACATGGAAGGACTTCCCCGAAGAGCCGAACTACGGCGACGGCAGGCTGCCGCACATTCTCGAGCGCCTCGTCGCGTACGCCGCGCTCGCGAAGGGGTACATCGTGCTCAGCGCGCTCACGACGAAGAACGCCGCCAAGGGCTACGTGAAGCTCGAGTACAAGCTGCAGCGCATGGTCGGAGACGAGAACCGGGAGCGAAACGAGCCACCGCTGCCGCTCCCGCAGATCAAGGCGTACCTCCGCTCCCGCATGCAGTCACAGCCGCACGGGCTGGCATGGGTGACGAAGTCGTACCGAGCGATTCGGGCCGGCTACCACTTCGCCCGCAAGATGCGCACGCCGTGAGCGCCACGTCAGCGAAAGACAAGATCCTCGACATCGAATGCCTTCGTGCGTTCGCGATCATCTATACCCTCATCGCCCACTTCCGGTTCCTCTACGCGGCCGAGCCGCACTGGGTTCAGGAGATGGACAAGCGGGTCATGTTCCACGGTGGCGTCGACCTGTTCTTCGTCATCAGCGGGTTCGTCATTTCCAAGAACCTGATTCCCTCTGCGCGCGTGCTGACCAATCTCGCCGACAAGGTTCGTTTCGTGTCGCAGTTCTGGGTGCGCCGCGTCTATCGGTTGTGGCCTTCATCGTGGCTCTGGGCCGTGCTCGGTATGGCTGCGGTCGTCGGAACCGGCCAGGGACACCTGAGGACGGAACTGTACGACGTTGCGGCCGCGCTCCTGCAAATCTACAACTACCACGCATACTCCTGCGCGAACGGCGCTGGTCTCTGCTCGCATCAGTCGGTGGGGGTGTACTGGAGCCTCTCGCTCGAGGAGCAGTTCTACATCGTGCTCCCCGTGCTGCTGGTGGCCGCGCGGAACCAGGCCAAGTGGATTCTCGGCGGCGCATTCCTCCTGGCGCTGCCGGCCCACATGTATCTACCGGCCCTGGGCGGCTTCTTCAGGTGGGAGGCGTTCTGCGTGGGGGTGCTGCTCGCGTGGCTTTACGCAAACGAGACCGTGCGCTCGACGGT